>JANOAY010000391.1:0-1999 GCA_031411375.1 Pedosphaera sp.
GCGGTCTCGATGGGTGCAGGCAGGCGGCTAAAAGTTGCCGTGCGCTTCAGTTGGACCTGAATGCCCGTCTGTTTGCCGAATCTGCGGAAATGCCATTCCAGCGCCGGGACGAGGCCGAGGTCGTCCAGCATGTGCGGACGCAGGTCGACGGAGAGCCGGCGGATGCGCTCCATCAAATCATCGATCAACCGCAGCGCCTCGGCGAAGGATTCAGCCTGCGCCGGGTTCGTCGGTTTGAGCGACATTTGCAAAACCAGTTTGAGACCCGTGAGCGTCTGGCCAAGTTGATCGTGCAACTCGTGCGCGACGAAGCGCCGCTCCTTCTCCTGCACCTCCACCAGTCGCAGCGACATCGCGCGCAACGCCGCATTCGCCCTGGACAATTCAGCCGTGCGCTCCGCCACGCGATGCTCCAGTTCAGACTGCGCCACCCGCAACGCCGACTCCGCCTGCTGGATGCGCAGCATCGCCTGAATGCGTGCGATCAATTCCCGGTTTTCAATCGGTCGCGCGATGTAGCTGTCCGCGCCCGCCTCCAATCCGCCCGCCTGACTTTCTGCCGAAGTCTCCTTCTCTGAAAGCATCACCACGAACAACCGGCTCGTCTCCGGGCTGGCCTTGAGCCGCCGGCAGACCTCGATGCCATTGATGTCCGGCAGGCGCACATCGAGCAGGATCAAATCGGGATGCTCCGAGCGCGCCAGGGCCAGACCCTCGCTGCCCGTCTTGGCTTCGATCACGGTGTAACCCGCCCCGCTCAGGACATGCGCGACCTTGAAGAGGACGACAGGGTTGTCGTCCACCAGCAGGATTCTCGCGGGCGCTGCGTGTTCCATTCTTGGTTCAGTTCATGCCCGGTCAGCCAAATGGACGAGGCACGTCCCGGGCTGCTTTGGCTGTTTGGGCTACAAGATGGACGATGCCCAAAGCCCGGTTTCGCTGCAAGCCTGCGTATCACGTCCACCGCCGCTCAGGTTTCGCTGTCAGCGCTTCTTCGCCGCGCTTTGCAGAGACTTCACGATGCCGTCGATGGTGTGCTGTTTGGATTCCAAGGTGGGTTCGAGGCCGAGGGCGGTGAGCGCCTTGCTGGTCTCGGGTCCGATGGAGATGGTTTTCATCTGCGGGAAGGCCTTGAGCAGTTTCGGCAGATCGAAGCGCGCGTGGAAATTCTCGACGGTGGAACTGCTGGTGAAGGTGATCCAGTCCGCGCCCTCTTCGAGCAAGCGCGCGGCGGCACCGTTGCGGTCCTCGGTTTCAGGCTCGGTCTTGTAAACGGCCACGTCATCGACGATGGCGCCCATCTCTTCGAGCGTCTTGGGCAATTCCGGATTGGCGACCTGCGCGCGCAGCATGAGGAAACGGAGATTCTCCACGCTCTCGAAGCCGGAGATGGCGTTGGCGATTTTCTTCGTGACGTATTGTTCGGGCATCACGTCCACGCGCAGATGATGCTCCTTGATCTTCGCGGCAGTGGCGGGCCCGACGGCGGCGATGCGCACGTTGCCCAGCGCGCGTACGTCCTCGTAGGCCTTGTAGAAATAATCGAAGAAACACGTCACGCCGTTCGGGCTGGTGAAGATGAGCCAGTCATAATCGCCGATGCCGTTGAGCGCCTCGACGAGCGCCACGCGTTCCTCGGGCGGGACGATCTTGATGGTGGGAATCTCCAGCACTTCCGCGCCGAATTCCTGGAGTTGGCGGGATAATTCGCTGGCCTGCTCGCGCGTGCGGGTCACGACAACGCGCTGGCCGAAGAGCGGCCGTTGCTCGAACCAGTTTAGTTGCCGGCGCAGCTTCACCACGCCACCGATGACGGTCACAGCGGGCGCGGTGAATTTCTTTTCCGCAACGACATCCGCGATGGTGGCGAGGGTGCCTTCGATGGATTGCTGCCGGCCGGTGGTGCCCCAGCGAACCATGCCGACGGGCGTGGATTTATCCATGCCATGCGCGACGAGGGAGTCGGCGATCTGGCGAATGCGTTCGACGCGTCGCCCAA
>JANOAY010000392.1:0-10083 GCA_031411375.1 Pedosphaera sp.
GCCACATGGTGAAACAGCGCGGATGATGGTCACGCCCGTAGTTGTCCTTCGACAAACCGCCCTGGCTGTAAATGGTGCGCCCAAACTCCCCGCCCCACACGATGAGCGTGCTGTCCCACAGGCCGCGCGCCTTGAGGTCGGTGATCAATCCGTAGGTCGCCTGATCAATGTCCTTGCACTGCAAAGGCAGGCGCGCGTTCACGTTCGCGTGATGATCCCAGTTGTTAAGATACAACTGCACGAAGCGCACGCCGCGCTCGACCAGTCGCCGCGAGAGCAGCGCGTTGAAGGCGAACGTGCCGGGCTTCTTCGCCTCGTCGCCGTAAAGTTTGTAAGTGGATTCCGGCTCGCCCTTCACATCCATCAAATCAGGCACGCTCGACTGCATGCGGAACGCCATCTCGTACTGCTGGATGCGCGTGTGCGTCTCCGGGTCGCCAACCTTTTTGTAGTTCAGTTCGTTGAGCGCGCGCAGTCCGTCGAGCTGCTTGCGGCGCAAGTCCGTCGGCACGCCCTTGGGATTGTTGATGAAGAGCACCGGGTCGCCCGCGCTGCGGAAGGACACGCCCGCGTGTTCCCCGGAGAGGAACCCGCTCGACCACAACCGCGCGCTGATGGCCTGGATTTGCTCCTTGTTGGTCGGCTCCGCGACGAGCACGACGAAGGTGGGCAGGTTTTGGTTCAGCGAACCCAGCCCGTAGCTCACCCACGAGCCGATGCACGGACGTCCGCTGACCATTGAACCAGTCTGCATGTGGCAGATGGCCGGCTCGTGGTTGATGGCCTCGGTGTGCATGGAACGGATGAACGCCATGTCGTCCACGCACTTCGAGGTGTACGGGAGAAGCCCCTGGTTCATCCACAGTCCGCACTGGCCCGCTTGCTTGAATTCGTACTTCGACGGCGCGATGGGGAAACGCTTCTGCCCGGAAGTCATTGTCGTGAGCCGCTGGCCCGCGCGCACGGACTCGGGGAGGTCTTTGTCGTACCACTCCTTCATCCCCGGCTTGTAGTCGTAGAGATCCATCTGCGACGGACCGCCGACCATGTGGAGATAGATGATGTTCTTCACCTTCGGCGGAAAGTGCGGCAGCCCGGGCAGCGCGGTGCCGGCGGGCGTGTTCTCACCCCACAACTTCATGGTGCCGCCGAGCAACGAACCCAGCGCGGCGTAGCCGAGGACGTTCTTGCCACGGGAGAAGAACTGGCGGCGGGTTTCGAGAGTTTGAAATTCTTGGAACAAGCTCATGGTGTCTGAAGGTTGAGATTACTTGTTGAGCGCCTCGTCGAGGTTCATCAACTGGTTCGCCACCATCGTCATGGCGGCGAGCTGCGGCGCGGGGATTTTGTCGGAAGGCTTGGATTCACCAACCGTGAGGAACTGCTTCGCCGCCTCGGCGTCCTGCGTGTAAAATGCCTGCATCTCCTGCAACGTGCGTTTGACAATGCTGAGTTCCTTTGAGGTGAGCGGGCGGGACAACACGCGCTCGGCCATCGCCTGCAACGCCTCTTCTTCCTTGCGCGTGCCGAGCAGCGCGACTTGCGCGAGATGCCGCGCGGCTTCGAGGAACTGCGGATCGTTCAGCGTGGCCAGCGCTTGCAGCGGCGTGTTCGTGCGCTCGCGGCGCACGGAGCAGACTTCGCGGCTCGGCGCGTTGAAGATGTCCATCGTGGCCGGCGGCGCGGCGCGCTTCCAGAAGGTGTACATGCTGCGGCGGTAAAGTCCTTCGCCCGTGTCGGCCTTGTATTTCTTCGTGTTGCTCTCGGGCATCGCCACGGCTTCCCACACGCCGTCGGGCTGATACGGCTTCACCGGAGCGCCGCCGACTTTCGCCACCAGCAAGTCACTCGTCGCCAGCGCGTAGTCGCGGATCATTTCCGCGTCCATGCGGAAGCGCGGCCCGCGACTGAGCAGCCGGTTGGCCGGGTCTTTCTCCAGCTTCTCGGGCGTGGCTTCCGCGCTCTGCCGGTAGGCGGACGACATGACCATCAGCTCGAACAGATGCTTCATGTCCCAGCCGCTCTCGCGAAACTCCACGGCCAGCCAGTCGAGCAACTCCTGGTTCGCCGGCGCGTCGCCGGTGATGCCGAAGTCTTCGGAAGTCTTCACGAGACCGGTACCGAACAGTTCCGACCAGAAACGGTTCACGGTGACACGGGCGGTGAGCGGGTTGTCGGGTGAACTCACCCACTGCGCAAGGCCGAGGCGGTTCGTCGGCGCGTTCGCGGGCAGCTTGTGCAAGACGCCGGGAACGCCCGCCGTCACCTTGTCTTTCTGCTTGTCGTACTCGCCACGGAACAGCACGAAGGCCATCGGCATTGAATTGGTTTTCTCGCGCTGGATGTGCGTGACCGGATTGCGCGCCTTGATGGCCGACTGCTCGCCGTTCAACGCCGCGAACTGCTTCGCGCGTTCGACAAACGCCGCGTCGCGCGTGGTCAGCCACGATTCAAACAGCGACGCGTTCTGCTCTTTCGTCCGCTGATCAGCGGGGATGCCCAGCACGTATTGCAGGGGCGCGATGTTGACCAATGCCGCGACTTCATTGCTCGACAATCGCCGCTCGTAAATGCGGACATCCTGCAAACGCCCGTCCTCCAAAATCTGATCCTTGCTCCGCTGCCCGACGCGCAACGGCGTCTCGCTGCGAATCGTGGACTTGAGCGCATCCTTGTCCACCTTCACCGCCACGGACACGCCGTCCACGTAGAGCTTCACGCCCTTGGCCTTCGAACTGCCATCGTAGGTCACGAAGAAATGCTGCCACACGCCGGGCTTCAGCACCTCGTCCTTCGTCTCCACTCGCAGCGCGTCGTCCGCCCACTGGCTGACGATGTGGACGGAAAGTTTTTTACCCGTCTGCGACAAATCCCAGCCGCGAAAACTGTTCGTCTCGTCCATGCGCGCGATGAGCGGGCCGAAGGTGCCGGGCGTCGAGATGCGGACCCACGCGCCATAGCTGAACTGGTTCGTGCGCTCGAAGTCTGCGAGGTCGCCGAGGTTGAAGTTTGCGCCCTTCTTCAGCTTCGGAGCCAACCCGTAGCGTCCGCCGTCCTTCCAATCCAGCGCGCCCGTCGCGGTAAACTCAACGTTCGTGCCCGCGAGGCCGCGCACCACGTTGCTCTGGCCGTCGTTCAGCAACAGATGGACGAGCAATTTGTCCGTGGGAATTTCCTTCGCGAACTCACCCGCCTGCGCGTCCTTCGCCCATGCGGCGAAATCCGGCTGCGCCTCCTTGCGCCGCTGTTCCACCGCGCTCTTCGCGGAAACTATTTCGTCCGGCAGCGCCTTCCACCGTTGCGCGTCCTCCGGCGTCTGCGGCACCAGCAGGCTCGGCGTCGAGTCCTTCGAGTTGCCGTCCTTCGCCGGCTGCACGGTGTTGCGGAAGTACGCGGCCATTGAATAAAAATCCTTCTGCAAGATGGGATCGAACTTGTGGTCATGGCACGCGGCGCAGTTCATCGTCAGCCCGAGATACACCCAACTGAACGTGCTCACGCGGTCGTTCGCGTAATTCGCCAGATTCTCCTCGTCAATCGTCCCGCCCTCGTTCGTGGTGATGTTGCACCGCTGAAAGCCTGTCGCGATGAGCGCGTCCACTTCCTCCTCGGACAACAAATCCCCGGCGAGCTGCATCAGCGTGAAACGGTCGAACGGCATGTTCTGGCTCAACGCCTTGATCACCCAGTCGCGATAGGGCCACATCTCGCGGTAGTTGTCGAAGTGCAGTCCATGCGTGTCCGCATAGCGCGCCGCATCCAGCCAGTAGCGCGCGCGATGCTCGCCGTAGCGCGCAGAAGCGAGCAGACGCTTCACGACTTTGGCGTAAGCGTCGGAGGATTTGTCGTTGAGGAAAGCGGTGATTTCCTCCGGCGTCGGCGGCAGGCCGGTGAGGTCGAGCGTCACGCGGCGCAGGAGCGTACGCTTGTCCGCCTCCTTGTTGGGCTTCAGTCCTTTCTCGTCCAACTTCGCGAGCACGAACGCGTCGATGGGGTTCTGAACTTTGAACTTTGAACTTTGAACCTTGAACTTTGAAGGCACCGCCGGCCGCTCCGGCTTCGTGAACGACCAATGCCCTTCCCACGGCGCACCGGCGAGAATCCATTTCCGCAGCGTCTCGATTTGCTCGGGCTTGAGCGACTTGTGCGAATCCTCCGGCGGCATCTTGTCGTCGAGGTTCGTGGTGGTGATGCGCAGCCAGAGTTCGCTTTTTGCCAGATTGCCCGGCACCACGGTCGGCTAGTGCTTGGGTGTCTTCTCGAAGAAACCTTCCTTCGTGTCGAGGCGCAGTCCGGCCTTACGATGATTGCTGTCCGGCCCGTGGCAGGCGAAGCAGTTGTCCGCGAGAATGGGCCGCACGTCGCGATTGAACTGAATCTTGTCCGCCGCGTGCGCCGGCAAAACGGCCGCAAGAATTCCACCCGCGAGAACGCAGGCCATCCAACCGCCATGACTTCTGAGGCTCTTCATAAATCTGTCTCGGAGAATGCAGACATTTTAGCGGACGGAATTATTCGCGCAAAGCATGGATTGGGAATGTTTGAGCTGCGCCTCCTCGGGCGCTACTCGGCCCACGCGCTACTCCTTCGGACGGAGCGCGGCTGTGGCGCAGCCCAGCCGCAGCGCGCGGAAACTTTCGGGTGCGTGGTTGCAGCGCGAGGCCGCTGCGGCTGGGCTTCGCCACAGCCGCGCTCCGAGTGCGCTTGAACACGCGTCCCTCCACCCACGGCATTATTTCCTGTTTGGCCTTTTGCTTTTGCCGACTACGCTCCGCCCCATGCCATTTGCTAAACTTGGTTTGTCAGAGTCGGTGCTTGAGGGCATCAAGGCCATGGGCTACGTCGAGCCGACGCCCATTCAGCTCCGCGCCATTCCGCTCATCATGGAAGGCCACGACGTCATCGGCTCCGCGCAGACGGGCACGGGCAAGACGGCGGCCTTCGCGCTGCCCATGCTCACGAAACTCGGCCCGCCGCAGAACCGCACGCGCGCGCTCATCCTCGAACCGACGCGCGAACTCGCCGCGCAGGTCGAGACGGCCATCCGCGATTTCGCCCGCTTCTCGAATCTGAAGGTCGCCGTGGTCTTCGGCGGCGTCGGCTACGGCGCGCAGAACGAGGCGCTCAAGGGCGGCGCGGACATCATCGTGGCCACGCCGGGGCGTTTGCTCGATCACATGCAGGAAGGCCGTGCGAAACTCGAAGGCGTGGAATTCGTGGTGCTCGACGAAGCCGACCGGATGCTCGACATGGGCTTCCTCCCCGACGTGAAACGAATCGTGCAGAAATGCCCGGCCAAACGGCAGACGCTGCTCTTCTCCGCGACCATTCCGCCGGAGATTGATTACCTCATCCAGTGGGCGATGCGGGAGCCGCAGACCATCGAGATCGGCTCACGTCGTTCGCCCGCGGAAACCATCAAGCACGTCATCTACCCCGTGGCCGAGCGGCAGAAGCTCGACCTCACGCTCGCCCTGCTCGAAGAAGTTCACTACGACTCGGTGATCATGTTCTGCCGCACCAAGGACCGCGCGGACAACGTCGGGCGGCTGCTCAAGAAGAACAATCACGCCGTGGCCGTGCTGCACTCGAACCGCACGCAGAGCGAGCGCGAGCAGGCGCTGAAAGGTTTTCGCGACGGCATGTTTGAAGTGCTCGTGGCCACCGACATCGCCTCGCGCGGCCTGGACATCGCCGATGTGAGCCATGTGGTGAATTACGATGTGCCGCTGCATCCGGAGGATTACGTCCATCGCATCGGACGCACCGGCCGCGCCGAGTCACGCGGCGACGCCTTCACCATCATGTGCGCCGAGGATCAGCCCTACGTGGAGCGCATCGAACGCTTCATCGGGAAAAAAATCGAGCGCGTGAAGATGGAGAAGTTTGACTACCAATACACCGCGCTCTTCGACGTGGACAAAAAGGGCGCGCCTCCCGTGGGCGCCGCGCGCGGCGTGCGCTTAAGCGGCGGCTACTTCTTCGGACCGGCCAAGCGGCGGCGGAGATAGTTCCATCCTCACAGCACAGAGCGGTGCTGCTGTTTTGTGAACGAGGCGCGCGCGCATTTCCCTCGCTTGTCCATGCTTGTCTCTGCGTCCCTTTGAAATACGCTCATGCACATGCACCGGAACGCTCCATCGGACGAACGCCACGGAGACATCGCGCGATTTCTTGCCATCCTCCTGATCCTCACCGGCACCGCTCTCCGCGCCTCTGACTGGCCGCACCTGCTCGGCCCCACGCGCGACGCCGTGTATGCCGGGCCGCCGCTCGCGGAGAAATGGCCCGCCGATGGCCCGCGCGTCGTCTGGAAACTGGAACTCGGCGAAGGCTACTCCAGCCCCGTCGTTGCCGAAGGCCGGCTGATCCAGTGCCATCGCCTCGAAGATCAACTTCACGTCGAATGCCTCGATCCCGCGACCGGCGCACGGCACTGGACTTTCAAACACGACATGAAGTTTCGCGACGGCGCGTTCTTCGATCACGGGCCGCGCCCCACGCCCGCCATTCGCGACGGCAAGGTCTATGTTCACAACACCGACGGCTACCTCGTCTGCCTCGATCTCAAGACCGGGGCGAAGGTCTGGTCACGGCAGGCCAAGTCAGAATTCAAAAGCTCCGCCACCTGGCACGGCTGCGCGGCGTCTCCGCTGCTCACGGACCAAGCCGTCATCCTCCCCGTCGGCGGCACCAATGCCGGCGGCATCGTCGCCTTCGCGCGCGACGACGGCCGCACGCTCTGGCACGTCACGGATGAAAAGGCGTCTGTCTCCACTCCGGTTCTGAAGAAAATTGACGGCAAGGAACAGATCATCATCGTCACGCGCGAGGCGTTGCACGGGCTGGACCCGAACACCGGAAAAGATTTCTGGCGGCTGCCCACGCGCAAGCAATCCTCCGGCAATGTCTATGCCGCCAGCCCCGTGGTCTTCGATGACAAGATTTTTCTCTCCGGCTGGTATAAGCTCGGCGCGTTGCTCATCCAGGTGACGAACAACCAACCGCGAACCCTCTGGCATCTCGACGACGCCATTTCCAGTCACTACGCCTGCACGCTCGTCCGCGACGGCTACGCCTACGGTTTTCACGGTCACGCGTGGGAACAAGGAGGTCCCACGCTCCGCTGCATCGAACTCGCCACCGGCAAAATGATGTGGGAGCAGCCCAAGCTCGGCTCCGGCACCATCGTCCGCGCCGGTGAGCAATTCGTGATTCTCTCCGACACGGGCGAACTGCAACTCGCCACCGCGACGCCCAAAGAATTCAAAATCAAACACCGCGCACAAATCGTCGGCCGCACCACGCGCTCCTATCCCGCCCTCGCCGATGGCTTCGCCTACATCAAAGGCCCGAAGCAACTCGTGTGCGTGGACCTGCGCGCCGATTCGCCCCGCTGAAAATGTTGCGGCCACGCTTATGAAACTATCCCTCACCCTGCTCGCGGTCTTTGTTTCCACCGCTCTTCATGCCGCCGACAAACCAAACTTTGTCACGGTGCCGCTGGACCAGGTCAGTGGAGCCAAGCCGCTGGCGGGTTACCCTGCGACTGAGGGATGGTCGTCCGTTCCGCAAGGCCGGCAGGTTTTGGATGTGGTGCCGTTCGATGTGCTGCACAAGCTGCAACTCGCGGGCAACACCGATTCCCGAGACGGGCGTCTCTACGTCGCGCGCAGCCTCGGCCTCCCCGTGGGCCAGCGGCTCGCGCGGCTGCATCTGCTGCACGCGGCGAACATCCCTGGCCTTCCCGGCCAGCCGCTCGCCGCCCTCCGTTTGCATTATGCCGACGGCGCCACGCAGACGCTGTTCATCATCTACGGCGTGCACGTGAAGAATTACTATCAGGACAACGAACCGGATGGCGTCACCGATGCCGATTCAAAACTCGTTTGGAAAGGCGTGCGTCCACGCAGGGTCAATTCTTTTTTCCGGCTTTACCAAACGGCCTTCACGCTCCGCACCAATGCTCCGCTGGAATCCATCGATGCCTTCTCGCTCTTCGGCAAAAGCTCGCTCGGCATTTTCGCCATGACGGGCGAACTCGCGGACGGCTCCACCGCGGGCACGCCCACGCCCTCCGGCGACGATGCGCCGTATCGCGACGCCTTCGCGCTCAACGTGAAGAACCGCGAAGGAAATCCCGTCGCCGGAGCGCGCGTGCGCGGCACCGCGCTCGTCAATGACACCACCATCACCCTGGGCCGCATGGACGACTCCGGCGGTGAACCCGGCGTGGTGCCCGTGGATTTTCCGGCGCGCGCGCGGGAACTGCGGCTCGTCGTCGAGGCGAATGGTTTCGTGGCGAGCGAGACGGTTTTGCAGGCGGCGGCGGGAGAACGTTTTGCCCGCAGCGCCAAGACCCAATTGGAACCGGGCGCGTCCATCGGCGGAGTCGTCATCGATCCCGAAGGCAACCCCGTCGAAAAGGCCAAGGTCGCCATCTACCGCGTGACGAGCAGCGCCACGGGCAAAGAAGAACGCTTCCGCTACGACGACACCACGACCGACCGGCGCGGGCGCTGGTCCTCGCGCGAAGTTCCCGAGGCGATGGAGAACGTGCGCTTCCAAATCACGCACGACGATTTTCGCACCGCCCAGGTGGCGCTCTCGAACAAAGGCGCGGGCGCGAGCGTGCGCGAGGCGCTGCTTTCGTCGAAGGCCGTGTTCGCGTTTGAAAACGCCCCGACGATTCTCGGCACCGTGCGCGATGTCGCGGGCGGGCCGCTGGCCGGCATCCAAGTCACGCTCGTCCGCACCAACGCCACCCAGGCCACCCTCACCGCGCGCATGACCACCGATGCGCAGGGCCGCTTTACCTTTCCCGAAATTGAATCCAGCCACGCCCGCATCTTTGTGAACGATCCGCGCTTCGCGCCCACCGCGCTTCGCGTCGCTCTCGATCAGTCGTCAACCACCTCACTGGACATCACGCTCACGACCGGCCGACCGCTCAAGCTCCGCGCCATCGAGTCGCCCACCCGGCTGAACCGCGCCGACGGCCCTCCCATTCCCCGGGTTTCTTTTGCCGTGTTAGAGGACGGCATCATTTTCCTTAGATCAAACGCCAATGCTCAGGGCGAACTCGTCTGGGAAAAACCGTTGCAACATTCCTCCCGGGCCACGAACGGCGTGGAAGGCAAAATCCTCATCCTGGCCGAAGGTTTGGGCGGCTACCGCTCCAAGTCCGCCTGGATTGATCCCAACGCCGGCGAAGCCGTGTTCAAGATGGAGAAATGGCACCCGTGGAAGATCCGCGCCATTGATGCGGAGACGAAGGAACCGATCCTGAACTTCACCACCTTGAACAGCCGCCCGCCCACCTTCGCCGACAAGTTCGGCCCGTCCCGCGCGGTGAATGGCGAGGCGCTGGGAGGCTACTTCGCCGAGACCTTCATCCACGAACGCGTCCTGACCATCGAGTCCGAAGGCTACGAGACCCTGCGCTTCCCGCTCCTGCCCGAACTGGGCGCGACCAACACTTACGAATTGAAGCGGAAGAAATAGCCATGTTCAAAGTTTCACGCGCTGCCACGGCGTGGGTGTGGATGAGGAGAGTAACCAAGCACAGCACACAACAGCAGGGCGTTCCTCGCATTCATCGTGAGTGTCAACGACGCGAGCCGTTCAGAGCGACCAGCCCTTGCGATATTCGCGAAGGAGCAGGTGGCTGGCGGGCTTGGAGTTCAAGATTTTGCCGCTGAGGGTGTCGTATTCGAGCGGGCCTTCCACCAGTGTGGCGAGGTTGGCGAGCTGGGCTAGTTCGGTGAGCGGGCCGCCCATCTCAAAACCGGAGAAGGTCTGGCCGTGGCCTTTGCACGCTTCGATCCATTCCCACTGATGGCTCTGGACGCGCGGGAGAATTTCCGGCGGGCCGCCTTTGTAGTCTTCAAACTGTTTCTCGGGCAGCAGCACGTAGGTGCCGTTCCAAGGATTGTTCGAGTAAAGGGAACCTTTTGATCCGACGAGCAAATCGCCCCAGCCGCCGCGCTTGTAGCCGAGCATCAGATCCTCCGGCGGTTTCTCCTTCGCGTACCAAGTCAGTTTCACTGGCGGCAACGCGCCGCGCGCGGGCAGGTCCATCAC
>JANOAY010000393.1:0-2722 GCA_031411375.1 Pedosphaera sp.
CATGAAAAGGTATTCGCGGGCATACACGACGGTCTCCATCATCATGTATTTTAGGCCGGTCTTCTTCACCAGCTCGACGATCTTTTTGCAGTCGGCAATGTTGGTGGCCATCGGCACGGTGCAGGCGACGTGCTTGCCGGCTTTGAGCGCAGCGATGCTCATCCAGCCGTGGTCGGGAATGGGCGAATTGATGTGGATCACGTCCACGTTCTTGTCCTTGAGCAGCGCGTCGAACTCGCGGTAGCGGACGTTCACGCCGAAGTAGTCGCCGACCGCGTTCAGCTTCTCCTCGTTGCGCTGGCAGATGGCATAGCAATCCGCGTGAGGATGTTTCTGCCAGAGGGGAATGAATTCCGCGCCGAAACCGAGGCCGACGACGGCGACGTTAATTTTCTTGCTCATTGAAATTGCGTTTGGGCCTCCAAGCACACGGCGATTCTGCGCGTCAAAGCCTAGAGAATGGCGCGAATGACACCGTGTTTGCCGCGCGACTGTCAACTGAAAGTTCCGGCGCCGGGCCTGAAAGGACGGCTCTCAACCCGGCTATTTCAGTACCGGGAACTCCGCCTTCGCCGGCGCGCTCCAACTGTCGCGGCGCGTCAGGCGGGCGGTCAGTTTGGTCTGGCCTGGAATGGCGATGGGTCCCGTGTATTTCTTCGCGCTGGTGGCGATCTTTCCGCCTGGCGCGCGAGGATCGCTGCCGTCGAGCGTGTAATAAATTTCTCCCGAACCCGCCGTCAGCGTGACGCCCGCATCCGTCTGGCTGGCAATTTTCGGCGCGGCCGGCTGCTGCTTGTCCAGCCACGCGGCGCGGTCCTTGAGCCAGACTTTCATCCAGTTCACTTCCGCGTCGAAGGTTTCGCCCACGTAATAGTTCGGGCGAATCTCGCGGCCCAGGATTGACCACTTGCGGAAGTTTCTCACCTGCGACTCCTGCAACTGCGCGCGCATGGCATCGACACGCGTCATCATCTTGTCCGTGGCGAAGGGGCCGCGCCGGAGTTCCGCCCAGCGATCCTGCGCGCGCTGCATGAATTCCGGGTCCTGGCGCAGCCGGTAAATCCAGGAGATTTCCGTGTCGCGCAGATTTTCGTAATACCAGCCGCCCGTCTCGTAGGCGTCGTAATAGTCCGCGTTGCCGAAGCTCAGGTTCCAGTCCCACGCCGGGCCGACGATGATTTTCCCGCCGCGCGGCTTGTGGACGTAGGCGCTGTAGCGGAAGGCATCCACGTTCTTGGTCAGCTCGGCGTGCCAGAAGAGATCGATGAACGCGTCCACGTCGAGATACTTGGCGTAGCCTTCTTTCGGGTCGGCGAACTTCGGGCCGTGCAACGCGCGCTCGAACTCTGCGAAGTGCCGCGCGATCCACTGGCGTTGCGCGGCGGGCATCTCGTCTTCGTCCGGCTCGACATGGAAAAGGTGCAGCCCGCGCGGCGTGACAAAACCCACGCCGTCATTCGACTGGCGCGGCGCACCACCGCCGCGTCCGCCGCCGGACGCGCCGTGGTCGCGTTTGAGAATGTATCCGCCTGTGATGTTCGGCTCCGTCAGATCATTGGTGCCGAGCTTCTCGATGTTGACGCGTTCCTTGCCGCGTTTGATTTTTTCCACCAGCACATACACGCCTTGATAATCTAGGCGGTAATTCAGCGGCCCCGACGAGCGGCGCAGGAACAGCTCAACGAAGCGCGTGCGCGGCGCGTAGCGGCCCATCTGGTTGCTCAGCTCGTAGCCGAGCGCGTCGCGCAGCAGCGTCTTGTCCGCGTAAGGCGCGTAGAGCACCCAGTCGGAATCCGAAGGCATGCCGAAGAGCGCCGATTTTTCCTTGTCGCCGTCGTCGTCGCGCATCTTCAGCGTGAGCGACATTTTCGGCAGACGCAGCGAGGAGTAGCCGCGCCGTTTCACATCCGCGCGCCCGTCGAAGTCCGCCGCGCCGAAGAGCGACGCGCGCCCGTTCGCCGTGGGGATGAAACGAATCGAGGTGGAGGCGTAATTCACCGTGCCGATGGACTGCTGATGCGCGTTGATCACAACAATGGGCAAATCCGAAGTGAACCCCGCCAAGTCCGGCTCCACGGCGGTGAAGGTGTGCGACACGCTCAGGCTGGGCGCGAGTCCCGGCGCGAAGCACGCGGCGCGCAGCAGCGCGGTGTTGCGGAGTGGAATGGGCGCGGAGTAAGCGGGCGAATTCTCCGCCGGAACCGAGCCGTCCAGCGTGTAGCGGATGACGGCCTTGTCCGACTTCGATTTTAATTCCACCACGATCTCGTTCGTGAACAGTCCGCCCGCGCGGGAGAACTGCGGCGGCTCGGCGCGCGGGCCGGTGGGTTTCACCTTCGTCTGCGGTTTGAAATTCGTGAGGCCGGTCTTGCGGTTCTGCGGCTGGAGAGGGCGGGCCGTCGGCGGAGGGAAATTTTGCGGATTGCGGAGCTGCGCCATCTCCTGCTGCTGCATCGCCCGGGCCTGCGTCTCCTGCGCGACCGCGCGACCACGCACGAAGCGCGAGACGATGAAACCGAGCACGGCGACCTGCCCGAGGATCAGCACCAACACGGCCACGATCAGCCAGAGGGTTTTGCGCGAACTCATTGCCATGCTTCAAGCAGAGACTAAACGCGAGGCGGGGAGGTTTCTTCAAGGACGAATCCGGCGGAGAAAGTAAAAATGACGAATGACGAATGGAACGGAGCGGTAGCCGCCCCGTTCCATTCGTCATTCGTCA
>JANOAY010000394.1:0-2721 GCA_031411375.1 Pedosphaera sp.
GATGCAGAATCTGCAACCGCTCCAGCACGCCACGGGGCGTGGCCAAAATTTCCTCCGCCGTGAATCCGCTGTAGAGTTCGCAGAGCAACCCTCCCACGGCCTTTAAACTCACCGCGTCCGAGTCGCACTCGAAATGGCACAGGCTGTCGCGAAATTCCGCCACGAACCACACGCGCACGAGACAGCCCTCCACACGGTTCGCCTCAATGCGATGCGCCGGAGCGAGCGCCGGACGCCGCCGCGCCTCCTCCACCAGCCGCGCCAGCCGCGCCTGCGCGTCGCCGATTTGCAACAACGCCGCGAGCCGCCGGCTTTGGTGCTGCGACAGTGACGAAACAATGGTTAACACGGACATGACGGCGAAATCGTACCGGCTGGCGCTCCCGTCCGCAATGTCCCGGCAGCCTAAAGGTGTGATGGGAAGTGGCGGTCAAGCCAGGCTTGGCCGGGCTGAACCAGTGGCGCCGCAGGCTCTGGACTGCGGCAAGAATTGCCGCTCTGGCTCCCCGCCGGAGGCCGATCCCTTCGGAGGCCGACGCTTCGCTTGGGTCCAGAGCTGCGATGCTCGCAGCAGTCCCCAAGCCTGCGGCTCCACCCCCGGACTGCTCGCCACTTTCCATACCGCCTCTGCCTAAGGAATGATTTCCCTCGGCGGCGCGCTGCCGCGATCCAGTTGCAACACCGTGCCGAACTTCTTCGCCTGCCTCATCACGCCGCCCGCCGTGACCGACCAGAGCGGTGTCACCGGACAACCGGCGGCCCGCAGCGTCCGCGCCGTCCACCAGTTGCAGGTTTTTGGAAAATAATAACTTTGCTTGGCCCGGTAGAATTCACTGTCCCCATACAGGCCCGGCCCCAGCGGAATGGGTTTTCCCTGTCGGGTCTGCGTGAACTCGTGATCGATTTGCGCGCACAACCGCGCGAATCCTTCTTCCGACAGTTCCACGCGAATCACCTGGCTCTCAGGAAATTCCCGCTCCGGCGGTCCGTTGAATCCCATGACGTGCAGCACGCTGGGCGTGGGCCAGAACAAAGCCTTCACCGCGATGACCGCCGTAATTTCCTCGCTCCGATAAAACCCGTCGTCGCCCCACCCGACCTCCAGCGACTCAAAGTCCGCGAAGTCGCGCGGCGCGGGCCAGACGTTCGTGGGAATGTCCGCGCGCGAAACAATCACGCCCGTGTGCCAGCCGTGACTGACGACGTGAATCGTCTTGCGCGGCGCACCGGCGGCGGGCGGGAACAAACCTTTCTTCGGCCCGAGGCAGCCGGTGCAGAGCAAAGCCAAGGCTGCGAGCGAAACAATTTGCCGCCAGTTTTTCAATTCATCGGAGCGCGGAACTGCTCGGCCAGCGCGATGGCTTTCATCATCGCCTTGGCCTTGTTCACAGTCTCCTGGTACTCGGCCTCGGGCGTCGAGTCGTTCACCCAGCCGCCACCGGCTTGCACGTAGGCTTTGCCGTCCTTGAGCAAGGCGGTGCGAATCGTGATGCAGCAATCCAGATTGCCGCTGAATGAAAAATATCCCACGCAACCGCCGTACGGCCCGCGGGTGGTCTGCTCCAGTTCGGAAATGATCTGCATGGCGCGGACTTTCGGCGCACCGCTCAAAGTTCCCGCCGGGAAAGTGGCGCGCATCAAATCGTAGGGTGTCTTCGCTGCGGAAAGTTTCCCCTCGACCTGCGAGACGATGTGCATCACATGGCTGTAACGCTCCACGATCATCAGGTCGCGGACATGCACCGAGCCGAAGTCGCACACCCGGCCGAGATCGTTGCGCGCGAGGTCCACGAGCATGACGTGCTCGGCGCGCTCTTTCGGATCGGCCAGAAGTTCAGCTTGCAAGGCGTCGTCTTCCGCAGGCGTCGCACCACGGCGGCGGGTGCCGGCGATGGGGCGAATCTCCACTTCACCATCCTCACAGCGGACGTGCAATTCCGGCGATGCACCCGCCAGCGCCAGCCCGTCTAGTTCGAGCAGGAACATATAGGGCGAAGGATTCACCGAGCGCGCCGCGCGATAGATGTCGAGCGGCGACGCTTTCACCGGCGTTGAGAAACGCTGCGAGCCAACGACCTGGATGATGTCGCCCGCCACGATGTATTCCTTCGCCTTCAACACGTTCGCGAAGTATTTCTCCTGCGCCACGTTCGAGGTGAAGGGCAGGTTTGGTGCGCTCGGCGGCACCGTCACCGGCGGTTCTTGCAAGGGCTGTTCGAGCAGCGCGACCAGTCGTTCAATTTCCCCGACCGCATCTTCGTACGCGTCCGCCGCGCTCACGCCGTTCTCGATGATGGCGTTGACGAGAATGGTGACGGTCTGCGCCACGCGGTCGAAGATGAGCAACTCGTCGGCGATGAGAAAATACATCGTGGGCGTGCCCAG
This sequence comes from Pedosphaera sp., assembly GCA_031411375.1. GTDB lineage: Bacteria > Verrucomicrobiota > Verrucomicrobiia > Limisphaerales > SIBH01 > JANNGC01. The sequence goes on from JANOAY010000394.1 coordinate 2,386, forward strand.
TTCATCGTGCGGCGGGCGCGGGACGATGGGTTCCACGTCGTGAATGAACTCGTAGCCGATGAAGCCCACGGCCCCGCCCGTGAAGCGCGGCAGCCCCGGCACTGTCACGGCGCGATAGCGCTTCAGCACGCGCTCGACGACTTCCAGGCCGTCGCGCACCGACTGGCCGGCGGGCGTGTCGCCCGTGCGCGGCACGACTTCAAACTGTTCGATGACCTTGCCGTTCTCGATCAACTCCACGCGCGAACCAGTCTGCTTGATGACCGCGCGCGGATTGCAGCCCACGAACGAGTAGCGCCCGATGTGCATCCCGCCCTCGACCGACTCGAAGAGGAA
>JANOAY010000395.1:0-2852 GCA_031411375.1 Pedosphaera sp.
GGTGGACGCCGTGGGTTTGGCAACCGAGTCCACCGTCTTGGCCGCTTGCGGCGTAGGCAACCCCGGCGCTCCACTACGCTGCAACTGGTAAATCACCGTGGCCTGTGCGGCATGGTCGGCGGCGGCGTCACGGCGGCGGGCGATGGCCACGGCGCGGTCGCGCGCGTTGTCGTCGGGACGGTAGCGTTCGTGAAGTTTGCGATGGTGCGCGCCAAGATCGCGTTCGCCGAGGCGTTCGTAAATCAACGCGAGGTTGTAGTGCGCGGCCACGTTCTCAGCATCAATGGTCAGGGTTTTCTTGAACCGCTCGACGGCCTGTTGCAGCCACTGCTTCTGCGCCGCTTCGTCGCCGCGCTCCTGCTTCGCGCGTTCGAAGAGTGTCTGGCCGAGTTCGTTGATCACTTCGTAGTCGGTGCTGAAATCGAAGCCGCGTTTGTCCAGTTCCTCGTAGCGATCGTCGAGGATGCTGCGGAACTCGGTGATGGCCTTGTCGAGATAGCCGTTCTGTTTGTTCACCAACCCGTTGAACCACGCGATGGTCCAGCGCGGCGCGGGCGGAGTGGCTTTCGCGGCGCGTTGCAGCGCGCCCACCGCGTCGTCGAGCCGGCCTTCCTTGAAATACACGCGGGCCAGATTGATCGGGCCGTCGCAGCGCCCAAGTTTCTCGACTTGCTCAAACGCTTCAGTGGCCTGGAGCAACTGACCTTTCTCCGCGCCCTTGTCGCCGCCTTCGAGGAAGAGGCCGATGCCGTAATCATTCCAGCGTTGCCAGAGCGGGATGCTGTTCGTCTGCACCGGCAGCGGCGTGCGCACGGCTTGCAGCGCGGCCAAATCTAAGGCGGCGTTCATCGAGTTCGCGCCGCCCTCGACCGGGAACGTCACCGAGTCGCTGGCGATGGTCACGATGGGCAGTTCGTTCGTGAGTTGGAATGGCGCGCCGTTCGAGTAGCCCTTTCCGAACACGTAGTTCATGTAAATCGTGTCGAACTTACGGTAGTTCAATTTTACATCGAGCGTCACGGAGTCGCGCGCGTCGGCGGGCACGGTGAAGGAATAGTGCGCGACCTGCGCAGCGCCGGGCGGAATCTGGTGGTTGTAGAGCGGCGTGAAAATGTCCTGCGGGTTGCGCCGGTCGATGCGGTTGCCGTCGCGGTCGAGCATGAAGACGTTGAGGAAGTGTGACCATGGATCAACCTCCTTGTGCGGGCCGAGTCCGCCGCTGCGACCGAGCACGGGGCGCGCACGTTGCAAAGCGGCGGCGTCCGGTTCGGCGGCGTTGGAGACTTTCGAGTCCACCCAGATTTCGTTCGAGTCCACCGTGCCCTGGCTGAACGGATGGCCGAGCCGCACGGTGCGCAAAACGACTTCGATGAGATACGTCTGGCCGCGGCGCAGCGCGGGCACTTGCGGGCGGATCGGCGCGATCAATTTGCCGTCAATGGTGCCGCCTTCGCGCACGCCGAAGATGTCCACGCGCAACGAGCCTTTGAGGAAGTTGGATTGAACGTTGATGACCTGATCGAGTTCAGCAGCCGGCGATTCGTAGCTTGGCTTGGCGGAGGAATGGCCGGAGTTCGGCGCGTGGCCCATCACCCCCTTGCGAATCGCCGGCACGCCCGTGTTCGCCGCCGGGAACAAATGGTCGTGGATGAATCGTTTGGTTGTGTTCGTTGGGTTGAAATAATTCGCCGCGAAATCTTCCGATGCCTGGAGCGGCATGTGGCAGCCGTTGCAGTTGGCCTGCGCCTTCTCGGGGTAGTAGAACGCGCGCGCGTTGTGGCCGGACACGCCGCTCAGGTGATAGGTGTCGTAGTGATTCTGCCCGCGCAGGAAGTCTTTGTATTTCGTCAGCTCCTGCGGCAGCGAAACCTTGTGACACGTCGAGCAATACTCCGCTGATTTCATGAACGGCTTCATGAACGTCTTCTTGTGGAACTCCGGCTTGGCTTTCACCAACTGGTTGTTCACGTATTGCAGCAGCGCGTTGCTGCTGTAGGCGAAGGGATAATGCACCGGCTCATCAATCGTGTACTCCGCGTTGCCGCGCGTGCCGTCCACATGCGTGATGGCGTGGCAAGCGGTGCAGGTGATGCCGGCCTTCGCGGTCGGATGATTGCGGATGTCGAAGTTCGGATCGTCGAACGCGCCGCTGAAGAACGGCACGACATCATGGCAGCCCGCGCACCAGCGCGATGCCTTCACGTTGCCATCGCGTTGCATGGCGACCTGCCGCGTCTCGTTCACGCTGAACAAGTAGGCCTCGTTGTTGAACGAACTGAAATGGTGCGCGCTGTGGAACCAGCCCTTGTAAGCATCCTCGTGGCACTTGAGACAGTAGTCGTCCATCATCAAGGTTTTTGCGGGGATAAATTTGCCGCTCGCGGTGCGCGCAAAGGAGGGCATGAAATAATTCGTGCCCTCGACGGAGCCGGTCTGATTTTTCTGCGGCGCGGCGGAATGGAGGAACACGCCCGCCACGACCAGCACGCCCACGGCCGCGGCCCACTTCACACCGACTTGCCACTTGATGCGCGGCCCGGCCAGCCGGTGCAGCACGTAAAGCCAGATGGCGAGCAGCGGCGTGATGACGTGCGCCCAGTAAATCGGCGAGCGCAGACGCGGGTCTTTGATCGAGAACGCGTCGAAGCGCATCAAGGCCAGACCGGACACGAGCAGCACAATCGCCACGGCGAACAGCGCGTAGCCGACCCGCACCGCGCGGCGGTTGGGCCGGTTGTGCGCGTTCTTGATGTGGATGATTCCGAAGACGATGACCGGCACCACGATGAGCAGCCCGAGCACGAGATGCGCGCCGAACATGACCATGTAGAAATAATTCTGGTAAGTCAGCC
>JANOAY010000396.1:0-4820 GCA_031411375.1 Pedosphaera sp.
GCGCGGACTTTCCAGTCCGCAGCAACGTGCCATGACATGAGGCGTCCAGTTGAAACAGCACCGCCCGAACATTCGTAGCTTGCTGCGGACAGGAATGTCCGCGCTCCGGCGTCCTTACTTCTCCAACGTCACGTCCCCGCCAATGATCCGCTCCAGATGCCCGTAGTCTCCGCGCAGCAAGAGCGCGCCATCGCTGTCCAGTGCCTCCGCGCGGCCCGTCAGCGTGCGGTCGCCGATGTGGATGACCACGCGCCGCCCCAGCGTCACGCACTGCCGTTCCCACTCCTCGGCGAGCGCGGCAAATTGACCGCGCACCACCCGCGCATAGTCCGCGTCGAGTTCGCGCAAAATCGTGGCGGCAATTTCCGCGCGCAGAAATTTTCTCCCCGCCTCCGCCGCCAAGGAAGTCGCCACCTCGCGCAACTCCTCCGGAAAGTCCGTCACGTTCACATCCACGCCGATGCCGATGATGACATGCCGCACGCGATCCACCTCCGCGCTCAGTTCCGTGAGAATGCCCACAACCTTTCTCCCCCGGAGCAGAATGTCGTTCGGCCATTTGATCTGCGGCGTGAGTCCAGTTTCCAATCGAATCGCGCGCGCCACCGCCGTGGCCGCCGCGACGGTCAATTGCGTGATGAACGCCGGTGCCAGCGCAGGCCGCAACAGCACGGAGAACCACAGCCCCTGCCCCGTCGGCGAAAGCCACTTGCGCCCGAGCCGCCCGCGTCCCTTCGTCTGCGTCTCGGCGAAGATCACCACGCCTTCCGCCACGCCGTCGCGCGCCAGTTTTTCCGCCACGTCATTAGTAGAACTGGTTTGCTGAAATACCTGGATGTCGCGCCCGACCACGCGCTGCTCTGGAAGACGCGAAAGCAAATCATCCGCGTGCAACACGTCCGGCGAGCCGAGCAGCCGGTAGCCAAGATGCGGCGTGGACTCGATGTCGTACCCCAGCGCGCGCAACTCCACCACGCGTTGCGCCAGCGCGACGGCGGTGAGTGCAGTCCGCTCCGCGAGCGCCACGGGACTCAGCCCCGCACCGCCTGCGCCGCGCAAGGCGCTGAGAATTTTCGCGTCCACGGTCATGGAAATAAATGTTCAACCGGGATGGTGGAACTGGTCGCGCTGCGACCAGTCGGGCCACCTAGTGGGGCAGCCGTCCCGGCTGCCACTTGTCCACCGGCCGTCTCGGCTGGTGTTTCTCTCCCACAGCCGGGACGGCCATCGGACTCAGGCAGGCGGGACGCCTGCCCCACTGGGAAGAACAGTCGCCCCGCCTTCATCAGAAAAAATCCAGCCCGATGTCCACCGCGCGCGCCGAGTGCGTCATCGCGCCCACGGAAATGAAATCCACGCCGGTCTCCGCAATGCCGCGCACCGTCTGCAAATTCACCCCGCCGCTCGCCTCCGTCTTCGCGCGCCCGCCCACGATGCGCACGGCTTCGCGCAATTGTTCCAGTGTCATGTTGTCGAGCAGGATGATGTCTGCGCCCGCTTCCGCCGCCTGCGCGACTTGCGCCAGCGTGTCCGCCTCCACTTCCACTTTCAGCGCCGGATATTTTTCCCGCGAACGCTGCACAGCGGCAGCAATGGCATTCGGCATCGCGTCACGGAGCGCGGCGAGATGGTTGTCCTTAATCAACACCATGTCCCAGAGGCCGACGCGGTGATTGCGCGCGCCGCCGCACCGCACGGCGTACTTCTCCAGTTCGCGCCAGCCCGGCGTGGTCTTGCGCGTGTCGAGAATCACCGCGTTCGTCCCGCGCACCGCTTCCGCAAAGCGCGCCGCCACCGTCGCCACGCCAGACAGGCGCTGCACGAAATTCAACGCCACACGCTCGCCCGTCAGCAGCGCACGCGCCGGGCCGCTCACTTCCAACAACTTCTCACCACGCGACAAGCGCGCGCCATCGTGCGTGAACAGTTGCACTCGTGCTTCAGAAGAAACTTCCTGGAACGCCGTTTCCGCAAAAGCCAGTCCGCACACCACCAGTTCCTCGCGCGCCATCATCGCGGCGCGCGCCGTGGCGTGCTCCGGCACCGTGGCCAGCGTCGTGACATCGCCGCTGCCGACATCCTCCGCCAGTGCGGCGCGGACGAGGCGCGTGATCAATTCCTGCGGCAGCAAATCCATCGCGCGCAGCATGGCGAACCCCGCCGCGCGGCGAGAAGCGAAAACTCATCGCGCTTCCGCCCAAGCGCGGTGGAACGGGTCGCGCAGAGCGGCCCGCCGGAAGTTCCAGCGCTCCTTCGAAGTCGAACGCCTCACGGGCTGCCCGCTCGGCGCGGGCGGATTTGTCGCAGCGCGACAAATTCCACCACCGCGAAAAACTCACGCCGTTGACTTGCCTCCCCTCGCCCCCATACTTCGCGCGATGAATTTCGACATCTCGCAGCTTCTCGAGAATTGGGATTACCAGCCCGGACAAATTGTCGTGCGCCGCCTCAAAGGCCGCGACGGGTTGGTGAAAATCCAGTTGCGCGTGGACCTCGGCCTTCTTCAGATGAATGCCGAAGGCCGGCCCGACGGCAAGCTGCCGCTCGGCCATCCTTCGCTCTTCGAATACCAGCAGGCCCGCTTGCAGAAGCATCTGGCCGAACACGGCAGCGACGACGGCTTCAAGCTCAGCGCGGAGGATGTTTCCAAAATCCAGCTCGAGGCGCTGCAATTTCATCATCGCTACATCTGCCTCCTCGAACTGAAAGACTACGAGGCCGTGGTGCGCGACACGCAGCGCAACCTCGCGGTGTTCGACTTCGTGGCCAATCACGCCGAGACCGACGAACTCTCCTGGGCGCTGCAACAATTTCGTCCGCAACTCCTTCTCATCCAGGCCCGCGCGCGCGGCAACGAGAAGCTCGAAGCCAAGCGCCATCGCGAGGCCGTGCAGGAAATCGAGCGCGCCATCACCGAGGTCAAACAGTTCTTCGCCGAGATTGGCCGCAGCGACACCGAGCAGACCGGCGAAGTGCAATACCTCGAAAACTGGATCAACGAGATCAACACCTCGCGCCCGCTGAGCAAGCGCGAGAAGCTCGAGTCCGCCCTGAACGACGCCGTGCGCGCCGAGAATTACGAGAAGGCCGCCGAGGTCCGCGACAAACTCCGCAAGCTCCCCGAAGAATAAACCATGTCCCTCACCGAACAGCTCCAGCAGGAAATCAAAGCCGCCATGCTGGCCAAGGACGCCCCGCGCCTTCAGGCCCTCCGCATGTTGAAGTCCGCCCTCGGCTACGTGCAGATTGAGAAAAAAGCGGACGCGCTCTCCGACGCCGACGTGCTTGCCGTCGTCCAGCGCGAGGTGAAAAAGCGCCGCGACTCCGCCGAGCAATACACCAACGCCGGCCGCCCCGAACTCGCCGCCACCGAGACCGCCGAGATTGCCGTCCTCGAAATCTTCCTCCCCAAGCAGCTCGCGGCGGAAGAACTCGAAGCCCTCGTCCGCGCCACCATCCAAGAACTCGGGGCCACGGATAAAAAGCAGATGGGCGCCGTGATGAAAGCCGTGCAGGCCAAAGCCGCCGGACGCGCCGACGGCAAAACGATCAGCGCCCTCGTGGGAAAACTGCTGCCGTAAGACCGCCGCGCCCCTGCCCCCGTAGGATACGACGTGAGAAGTATCTAACTTTTCTCCGGATCGATCAGAGTCTCGTCACCTCGTCTCCTACGAAGGCCGGGACTCGCCCCGCCCCGCCTCCGCGCGCTTGAGTTCCGCCGAGGATTCAGCAAAAACTTCTTCACGCACATGGCCGTTCAGACATCAGGCAACTGGACCGGCGAACACAACGTGAACTTTTCCCCCGCGTTGCGCCCATGAAACATCTCCCCTTCCAGTCCCATTACCGCCCGGACTTCGAGGTCGTCGAAGAGCGTCAGGGCCACACCCGGCTTTTCCCCCACACCGCGCAACTGCCCGCCCTCCAGCGCGCCTTGAATCTCGAATTCCGCACCGGCCTGCCCAACCACATCTCCCGCGTGGACCGCACCAGCAAAGGCTTCGGCAAAATTCTCCTGCAAAACGCCGCCTCCATTTTCTGCCTCGCCACCAATGCCTCCCGACTCGACGCCCTCCAGCTTTTCCCCCTGCCCGACCTCGATCTCGTCACTCGCATCGCCATCGTGCAGCACCTCACGACCGACACGCCTTTCGGCACGGCCCACCGGTTCCGATTTTTTGGTGGCGCGGATTTCTTCCCGGAAATTTACCTCTCCGGCAAACGGATCGCCTTCGCGGCGCATGTTCTGGAACGCTTTAACGAGCGGGTTCCCAATCACCTCGGGGAAGATCTGTCCCGGTTGATCACCGCCTTTTACGGCGGCCATTCCATCGCCCTGCCGGTCGGCTCGGGTCGCGCGTGTCTCCTGCCCTATCGGAAGAGCTTTCTGGCCTTCACCTACAAGGAGAGCGCCGAGGAGATGTTCTTCACCACCTGCCTGACCGTGAACGAGATCAACCACCTCGATCTGGAACTTCCTCCGCAAGCCTTCAACCTCCATTACCAGCTTCCCTTCACCCCACCGCGCCTCCGCCACTGGATGCCCATCAAAGCCATGATCACCGCCAATGGTTACTGGGAAAACAAAGTCCTCATCCCGCCCGAGCCGCCGCCGAAGCACCTCCGCCGCTGGCATGACACGGCGGCGTGGATCAAGGATGTAACCGTGCAAGCCGGCCACGGCCCGGGCTCGCGTTTCCTCTTCGTGGATCACATCCCCGGCCCCCTCACCCTGAGCATCAAACCCACCGAGACCGAGCCGCAATGGGACGACCTCCAAGGCTGCAAGACCGCCTATCCTGATGAAGACTGGGACGCCA
>JANOAY010000397.1:0-2900 GCA_031411375.1 Pedosphaera sp.
CTCCAGGCCCAGCACGGTGGACGCGCGGTTGTCCATGACGATGTTGGCCGTGGTCAGTGTGCCGCCGTTCTGGATGAAGGAGCCGATGCCATCAATGCCGAGATAAAAGCCGCCGACGACTTCGGTCGCGCCCGCGGTGTAAGGTTCGGCGGTCGGATCCCGCAGCATGGTGAAGGTGCCGCCATCCATCGTATAGACGCTGTGGGTGTTCGGCCAGTGGCCGGCGCGGAAATGGTTGGTCACCACGACATTGCCGCCGGCCTGATAGACGGTGCCGGTCTGGCCGTTCTGGTCGCCGAGGAAGAAGTTGCCCGCGTTCACGCTCGCGCCCGCGTCAATGTTGAGCCGCCCGCTGCCCGGAGCCGGGGTAATGCCCACGCTCAAATTTCCCGCCTGCACGGTCGCGGTGCTGCCGAAGGTCATGGGCCGGGTGTTGTCGCCGTTCTGCACGCCGATGAAGTTTTGCGCCACCGCGCTATTGAACGTCACCGCGCCGGCGCTGGAGGCGTTGGTCATCTGGCGGAAGGTGCCGAAACCAAACGGCGCGGTCAGCGATTGCGCGAAGGTGTAGGCGTTCGTCGAAGACCATTCGAGGGTGCCCAAGTTAGTGATCGCACCGGTCCCGAGCGTGCCGTCGTTCGCCGTGCGGACGATGCCGCCGTTGTTGATGGACCACGGGCCGCTGAAGGTCGCGTCGTTGTTCGTCCACAGCTCAAAGCGGCGGGCGCTGTTGCCGACCACGGAGAGCAGGGAGGAGCCGACGAGGTTGTGCGTGAGTACGTGATCGGCGTTGCCGTTGAGGAGGCTCACATGCAGCACGGAGGGCTGGTTCACGAGCACCGGGCCGGTCCAGAAGTTCGAGTTCGCGCCCGCCGTCTGGCCGCCGCCGGTAAGGGAGCCGCCCTCCAGTTTTACCACGGCGCTGTTCGTGCGGAATTGTCCGGCTCCGGCATACATGCCAATGGCTCCGCCCGCATAAACGGTAATGTTGGTGCCGAGGTTGTGATCCACATTCTCGCCGTAAACCATCCCGTTGCTGATCACGAGTTCCGAAAGGTTGATGGTGCTGACGGTGCGGATCGGGATGCGGCCATTGCCCAGCTTTACCAGCCGGAATCCGCCGCCGTTGAGGACGCCGTAGTTCGCCCCGATGTCAATGCGCCCGCCGTCACCGTCGAAGCCGAAGGCCCCGATGCCCGCGTCCGCGTTCAGGGTCAGGTTGCTCAGGCCGCTGCTGGTGAGAATACTGTTGCCGTTGTTGACCACCGCGCCGCGCCCGTCCGGGCCGTAGCCGGCGATGAAGTAATTGTAGCGCTGGTTCACGCCGGCCTGGGCCACGCCGCCGAAATCAATCTGCCCGCCGTTGTTGATCGTGACGTTGTTGTTGCTGCTGCCGAGCGCACCGGCGTTCGCGACACGAATCTTGCCCTCGTTCACGACCACCGGGCCGGAGAAGGCGTTCGCGCCCGCGAGTCCAACGATGCCCGCGCCGTTCTTGACCAGCGCGCCGCTGCCGCGAATGACGTTCGGGAAGCCGTTGCTGTCCGAGCGGCTGAGGACGAGCGTGGCGTTGTTCGTGATCGGAGCCGCCGGGCCAACGCTGCCGCTCGTGCCGCCTTCGCCGATTTGCAGCGTGCCGGCGGTGATGGTGATGCCGCCGTTCAACTCCGGGTTGTTATTGCCCACAATCAACGTGCCGGTGTTCTGCTTGCTCAACTGGTTCAAGGTCTTGAGCTGGCCCGCGCCGCCGAAGGTGATCGGGAAGGTGTGGTTGGCCGTGATGTTGCCGGGCGAGAGCGCGCCGACGAGGCTGATGTTCGTGAAGGTCGAGATGTCAGTGAAGGAGACCGCATCACCTTGGAAGAAGTTGTTCTGCACTCCGGCGTTGGTCCAGTTGCCCGTGGTGTTCACGTCCCACAATGTTTCACTGCCGGTCACGCCGCCACCCCACACGAGGCTGGCCGGAGCACCGGCGGGCGTGATGCGGACGAAGGGCGCGGTGGTGTCCACCGTCCAGGTGTAGCGCGAGCCGCCGCCGATGTTCAGTTGCGGAGCGCCGCCGGTGAGCGTGTTGGTGTAGCGCATCAGCGTGTACGGCCCGGCCCCGAGCGGGGTGAGGGGCACGATGTTCACGTTGTTGACGCCGGAGAGGGTGAGGTCGCGGGCGTTGATCAAGTCGTTCACGTTGCCGCCTTCGGTGTTCGCGGTGTTCAACTCGTAGGTCAGGATCGCGTTGTTCAGCACGAGGTTGCTGCTCACATTCAAGGTGCCGGGGCTGGTGCCGGGCGCGACGGTCGCGCCGGTGTCGGCGGTGACGCGACCGACGATGGTGCCCGCGCCGCTCAAGGTCTTGCCGCTGCCGAGGGTGAGCGGGTTGACGAGCGTGCTCACGTTCAGGACCGCGCCGGCCTTCACATCAATCAGCGCGCTGTTCGCGATGGAGGCGTTGGTCTGGATCGTCAGCGTGCCGTTGCTGACCACGGTGGCGCCGAAGTAGGTGTTGGTGCCGGGCAGGAAGAGATTGCCCGCGCCGATTTTTGCGAAGCCGCCGGGGCCGCTCAAGGCGTTGCGGAAGACGAGGGTGTCGCCGCTGTTGTTCGCCACTTCGATGATGGCCGTGCCGCCAGAGAGCGTGATCGGGCCGTCGTTCGTGGTGGTGCCGTTGTCTTTGAAGATGCGTCCGTTGTTCTGGAGGGTCAGGGGCTTGGTGTGGAACTGGGAACTGCCCCACAGACCGAGCGTGGCTCCGCCGAAAATTTCCACGTCCAGCGTGGCGTTCGTGATCCTGGTGTTGCCTTCATACTGAAACACACCCTGTTGCACGCTCACTTTGCCGAGGTCCACGTTGCCGACATCCACGAAGGAAACCTGGTTCAGGCCGGTCTTGATCAGCGAGTAGC
>JANOAY010000398.1:0-3170 GCA_031411375.1 Pedosphaera sp.
GACTGAGGCAGCCGGGACGGCTGCCCCACTACGGCACGAACGACGCGCAGGAAAGTTTTGTCCTCAACATCACCGAGGAACTGCGGGAAGTGCTCTATCTCGACGAGGCAAAGCTGATCGTGGTGGACCATCCGCCCGGCACCGAAGTCCACACCACCGAGAAGATGCTGGCGCGCAAACCGCCCGGCGGCTACCCGCGCGACGAAATCGTGACCCTGAAAAACCGCGTACCGCTGCGCTCCGCTGTGAACGACGCGGACCAGGACGTGACGCGCGCCGTTTCGGAGGTTGATGAAGTCTTCGCCTCGCCTTCGCGATTGCGCGCGCCGCAATTGCGCGGACTGGCCGAACCGCACCGCGTGACTGTGGAGTTCGGAGCGCGTTCCTTGAACGACGAACGCGCGGACTCGGCGGTCCGCGCTCCGCTCGTGCTCGCGCTCACGGGCTGGCTGCGTTTCGGCGGCGGCATGGCAAACATCGGCGCGTCGAGCCATCGCGATTTTCCATTTCCGTTTCCTACGCTCGAAGCGGAGGTGAACGGCACCTGGCAGAAACTCGACGTGGACGTGGGCGCTCCCTCGGGTCGCGCGAAAACCATTCTCGTGGGCCTTGAAGGCAAGCTGCCAGCGGGCGCGACGCGGTTGCGCGTGACGGCGGCATTCGAGATTCACTGGGACCGCATCGCGCTCTTCGAGCGCGCGGGCGAGACGCAAACGCAAGTGACGCGCTTCGCCCCGACGCACACCGATTTACACCGGCGCGGCTACAGTGCGATGTCCGCGTTGCGCGGCACCTCGCTGCTCGTGCCGAATTACGACCAGGTGGAATCGCAACCGCTCTGGCGACTCACGCCCGGCGGCTGGGCCACGCGCTACGGAGCGGTGGATGAACTGTTGTCAGCACGCGACAACGCGCTCGCGCTGATCTGCGCAGGCGATGAACTGACGCTGGAGTTCGCGGCGGAGAAACTCCCCGCAAAGGCGGCTACGATGGAGCGCGATTATTTTCTGTTCGTCTCCGGCTGGGACAAGGATTCGGACTTCCACGTCGCCAGCGGCACGACGATTGAGCCCTGGCCGTGGCATGGATTGAACGACCAGACCTACGCCACAAAGCCGCGCCCCGCGTTCACGAACGACGCTTGGATGGAGAAGTTCAACACGCGCTGGGTCGGGCCGCGTATCCTGTCGCATCGGTGAGGCTGTGTTGAGAGATGAAAGTTGAGGATTGAGGGTTGGAAAAAATTCCGGCTCTCAACTCTCAACCTTCAACACTCAACTCCCCTGCGCTACTTAATCCCCGTGCTCTGGCGAATGCGCTGGAGCATGTCGCGGGCGATCTGGTCCTGCGGGTTGAGTTCCAGCGCGCGTTCAAACTGCTGCGCCGCTCCGGGCAGGTTCCCCTGCTCCACCATCACGAGGCCAAGGTTGCCGCGCGCGCGGCCGTGGCGAGGGTTCAGGCGCAGCGCAGCCTCAAACTCGCGCGCGGATTCCTCGAACTGCCGGCTCACGCGCAAGGTGAGTCCGAGGAAGTAATGCGCCTCGTCGTAGTTCGGATCGAGTTCGATGGAGCGGCGCAGAAAGCGGACGGCCTCGGCGGGCTGCCCGGACATGACGAGCGCGGTGCCGATTTCCGCGTGGGCGCGGGCGTTGTCCGGATTTTTTTTCAGCAGCGCCTCATTCATCAAGATCATGTCGCGGATGACGCGGGGCTGCATGGCCTGGTTCAGCGCGGCCAGGTCGGCGGAGCTTTTCATCACCACTTGGAGCCACATTTCAGCCATCTCGTCGGTGGTGTCGGAGCCGTAGGTGACGCGGCGCGGCGGGGCGTGCGGGTTGCGCGGATTGTTCGCGGAGTTGTCGAAGGTCCATTCCATCGTCACCTTCGTGCCCTTGGGCAGGAGCACGGGCGCGGGATATTGATACTCGCCCTGCCAGTTGAAATCCCAGTTCTGGATCGACATCAGCCAACGGCGCGTGCCGTCAGGGAGGTCGGCGTAGCCTTTCAATTCCTTCGCGAGATAGTGCGCGTGCGGGAGAATCTGCCGCACTTCCAAATCCACCGGCGCGACAAAAGTATCCGTGACGCTGTGGCGGCTCGCGCCGGGCGGGATGTCGATGGTGTAGGAATCGAGCGGGAGCTTGAAGGCAATCGCACCGCCCGGCTGATCGGTGAAGTAGAAGGCGACCTCGGGCGCGATGGTTTCGGTTTTGCCAATGGGCTGGAGATGCAATTGCAGCACAAGATCGGTCTCCGCTTCCAAGGGCCACGCGAGGTCGGGCGGATAAAAGCGCGGCGTCTTGCCCGGCTGCCAACTGGCGAACGTGATCGGACTCTCGGCCGAACGCGGCGCGTGAATGCCGGCGAATCCAGGCTGCCCGTCTTTGCCATCCAGCGCGCGCGACTGCGGCGTCTTGTCGAAACGCAGAAAGGCGTGATGCACCGCGCGGGAGTTCGGACGCAACTCGATGCCGCGCACGTAACGACGCGCGCCGGTGGGAATGCGAATGACGAGGTTGCGATACAGGTCGCGGCCCTCCGCCGCGAGCGTGAAGACGACGGCGGGCTTCACCACGAGATCGGGCTGGCCGAGCGGCCAGCCGTTGTTCCATTGCGGCAGCGGCGGAAGTTCTGTGGGATTTCCTTCACCCGCGCCATCGTCCGCCCACTGTTTGATGAGTCCGATTTGTTGCGCGGACAGACGGCGTTCGCCAAGCAGCGGCACGACTTTCGGATCGGGCAGCCAGGGCGGCATGGTGCGCGCGTGCGTCACGTCCACGATTTGCCGCGCGCGCTTTTTCACGTCGTCGTAGGCCAGCAGCGGAAACGGCCCGGAGCCGCCGGGGTGATGGCAGCCCGCGCAGTTCTGAAAAACAACGGGCGCGATGTCCTTGCTGAAGGTGACGCTGCCCTTGGGCTTGGGAACAAAGATGTCTTCGGACGGGCCGCCGGACGGGCCGCAACCGCTCCAGAGCAGCGCGCCGAGGGCGATGACGATTGACGCGAGAAATTTCAGAGCGGGGAAAGTAGCGAGTCCGGGCGGGCGAGGCAATCCGGTGGTGCGGAACAACACCGGACCGGAGCGCTGCTCGACACCCGCACCAAACTCCTTCGGCGCGGCGCGCGCTCTCCAGAGCCGCAGCATACGCAACAGTCGTGGCCGCTGCGGC
>JANOAY010000399.1:0-6089 GCA_031411375.1 Pedosphaera sp.
CCCCCGGGGAGAGGGAGCGCGAAGCGGCAGGGCGGATTCTTCCAAGTTCCCCTCCGCGTTTGTGGCGTTGGGTTCCATCGTTCGTGTCGAACGCGGCGATCAGTTTGAACGAACCAAAACCACAACCCGCGCTCCCTCTCCTTGGGGGAGAGGGCCGGGGTGAGGGCGGGCTTCCGAAAATCCAGACGGTAATTTCTCACGAACGGCGTCGGCACTTCCGCTCCTTGTCATTCGTCATTCGTCATTTCTCCGCGTGAGCACTCCCGTCATCCAACTCGAAGACTTCCGCAAGACCTACACCAGCGGCGAGGTGCAGGTTCATGCCGTGCGCGGCGTGACGCTGGCGATCCAGCCCGGCGAATTTGTCGCCATCATGGGCGCGTCCGGCTCCGGCAAAAGCACGATGATGAACACGCTCGGCTGTCTCGACCGCCCGACCGGCGGACGTTTCCTGCTCGACGGCGTGAACGTCATTGATTTGAACCGCGACGAACTCGCGGACTTGCGGAACCAGAAAATTGGTTTCGTCTTCCAAGGTTTCAACCTGCTCTCGCGCACCACCGCGCTGGAAAACGTCGAACTGCCGATGCTCTACACCCGCCCTCCGCTGCCGAATCGCGAACAGCGCGACCGCGCCATGAAGGCGCTGGAAATGGTCGGCCTCGGAGATCGCTACGACCACACCTCCAGCCAGCTTTCGGGCGGACAACAGCAGCGCGTCGCCATCGCCCGCGCGCTGGTCAACGTGCCGAAACTTCTGCTCGCCGACGAACCGACCGGCAATCTCGACTCGCGGACGAGCATCGAGATCATGGGCATCTTCCAGCGCCTGAACGATCAAGGCATGACCGTCGCGATGGTCACGCACGAACTGGACATCGCGCGCTACTGCCGCCGCGTGGTCGTGATGCGTGACGGTTTGATCAAAAGTGATGAGCCGGTGACGGATCGCCTGCTGGCCGCGGAAGAGTTGGCCAAACTTGAGGCCGAACAAAAAGCTGTTGCACTCGCTTGACGCATGATCGCCGTTCTTAAAATCGCTTTACGCGCCCTGCGCCGAAACATCCTCCGCTCCTTCCTCACCATGCTCGGCATCATCGTCGGCATCTCCGCCGTGATTGTCGGCGTGAGCATGGGCGCGGGCGCAAAGGCGGAGGTGGACAAGCGCATCGCCAGCATGGGGCAGAATCTCCTCACCGTTTTCTCCGGCAACATGTCGCGCGGCGGCGTGCGCGGGGGCTTCGGCATGTCGCCAAATCTCCAGCCGTCCGACTACGAGGCGATTCGCAAAGAGGTTTCGGGCATCACCGCCGCCAGCCCGGAAGTCCGCACCACCACCTCGGTGGCGGCGGGCAATCAGAACAGCTTTCTCCAGGTCTCCGGCGTGAGCGCGGAATATCTTCAGGCCCGCTCGTGGAATGTGCAGGCCGGGGACAACTTCACCGAGGCCGACGTGCGCAACGCGAACAAGGTCTGTCTCATTGGCGTGACCACCGCCAAGACGCTGTTCGGAGAAAACATCGATCCCGTCGGCCAGGTCATTCGCATCAAGAGCGCGCCCTTCACTGTGGTGGGCTGGCTCGAGGCGAAAGGCTCCGGCAGCTTCGGCCAGGATCAGGACGACGTGCTGCTCGTGCCGTACACGAGCGTGATGAAACGGCTCTCGGGCGACACCAAGTTTCGCTCCATCTACGTGCAGGCGGAGTCGCCGGAGGCCATCGCGGACGTGCAGCAGCAAATCACCGAACTGCTGCGCCAGCGCCATCAGATCACCGAGGGCAAGGACGATGACTTCATGGTTCGCACGCAACAGGAGACCTCCGACTTCTTCAACGCCAACAACCGCATCATGACGATTCTCATCGGGTTCTTCGCCGGCATCTCGCTCGTCGTGGGCGGCATCGGCATCATGAACATCATGCTCGTGAGCGTGACGGAGCGGACGCGGGAGATTGGCATTCGCATGGCCGTGGGCGCGCGCGGGCGGGATGTGCTGCGGCAGTTTCTCACCGAGGCCGTGCTGCTCAGTGCGCTGGGCGGCGCGCTCGGCATCGCGACGGGTTACTGGCTCGCGCCGCTGCTCACGAAGGTCGCGGGCTTTCCGACGCTGATTTCGCAGCAGTCCGTGCTGCTCGCCTTTACGGTCAGCGCCGTTATCGGAATCGTGTTTGGATTTTTCCCGGCATTGAAAGCGGCGCGGCTCGATCCGATTGACGCACTGAGATACGAGTGACGGAGCGCGGGTTTTCGAGCCTTCTCATTACCCACATCTTCAGCAGTCCGTCGCGTTCTCCCTCACCCCAGCCCTCTCCTAGCGGGAGAGGGCTGGGGTGAGGGAGAACGGCGCATACTTTTCAAGAGGCGGGCAAAGACAAGGGTTGAAACCTCGCGCTCCACCGGGCTGGCGTTTGCGCGCCACGGTTGCCTGCGATAACCTTCCGCCGTGCCGATAAATTTCCGTTGCTCCACCGCGCTGTTGCGCCTCGTGCTGATCGCCCTGTTCGCTCTCGCCACTTTCTCCGCACACGCCGCCAACCCCGCTTTCGCCGCCGGCGTGACCAACGGTTTCATCAGCACCTTCAACATCAGCGAGGCGTCCGGTCTCGTCGTCAGCCGGCAGAATCCCGCCGTGATCTGGACGCACAATGACGGCACGCTGGACGGCTACGTGTTCGCCATCGCCACGAACGGGCAGTTACTCGCGCAGCATTACGTGCCCGGCGTGGGCAGCGTGAACATGGAGGACATCGCCATCGGGCCGGGACCGCTGCCGCAGTTCCAATACATTTACCTCGGCGACATCGGGGACAATTTCACCAACCGTTCTAGCATCCGCGTGTTCCGTTTTCCCGAGCCGGCGGTGTATGGCTACGAATCGAACTCCGTGCCGACGATGCCGATTGTTGGCGCGGATGAAATCACGTTGCGTTATCCCGACGGCCCACGGGATTGCGAAGGACTGATGATTGATCCGCGCACGGGCGATCTGTTTCTCGCCACCAAGCTGACGAACTCCTCGCGCCTCTACCGGGCGACGCGCGCGCAGTTGAACAGCACCAACGACATCATGCTCACCTTCATGAACGAGTCGGCCACGTTCCGCTCGGTGTCGGCGGCGGACATTTCCTCGGACGGCGCCTTGATCACCACGCGGCGGGCGAACCGGATCACCGTCTGGTTCCGGGGCGCGAACGAGACGGTGGACGCGGCGCTGGCGCGGTCGCCAGACATTGCCCAGGCACCAATCATCGGGACGGCGGGGGGCGAATTGAACGGCGAGGCGCTGGGCTTTGAGCCGAACGGCACGGGCTACTTCACGCTGAGCGAGGGGTTTTCGCAGCCCCTGCATTACTTCCGGCGCACGGACGCGCTGCCGGCGCAACCGCGTGTGTTCATCGCGCCCGGCAGCGTGTGGCATTACAACGACGACGGCGACGCGCCGTTCGCGGACTGGCGCACGGCCACGAATGACACTTGGTTCAGCGGCTTCGCGCCATTCGGCTACGGCGGCGACGAGCGCACCACGCTCAACTACGACCTCGTGTTTGACAAACGGCCCGCCGCGTATTTCCGCAAAACTTTTTCCGTGAGCAGCCTCATCACGAGCAACCTTGCGCTGCGGATTTGCTTCAACGACGGCGTGGCGGTTTATCTGAACGACACGAACATCCTGCGCCGCAACCTCGCGGCGCACGCCACGGAGACGACGCGCGCCACCGCTTTCAACACCGATCAGCGGCGCACCTGGTTCTCGTATCCCGTGCCGCCGTCGCTGGTGAAGCTCGGCACGAACGTACTCGCGGTGGAAGTGCATCGCGCGGATGCGGACGGCGCGTATCTGAATTTCGATCTGCAACTGGTCGAGGCGCGCGTGGAAGCACCCGCGCGCGTGACGACCGCGCGCCGCCTTGGCACGAACGTGGTCGTGAGCCTGACCGGTCCGACCGGACTCGTGGCGCGCGTGGAACGGTCGGTTGATTCGCTGAACTGGACGCCGGACCGCCAGTTCGTGCTGACCAACGGCGCGGCGAGTTTCACCAATCCCTTCACCCCGCCGCGCGCGTTCTTCCGCGTCGCGCCGTGAGGCGGGCCGGGGTGAGGGAGAGCGCACCGCACTTTCCAAATTACGGGCAATGACAGAGCCTTGGTTTGGCGCCTGGTGTTTGGAGTTTATTTGGTGTTTGGGATTTGGGATTTGGAATTTACTCTCCCGCGCATGTCAGCGTTGCCAAAAATTTCCGTCATCACGCCGTGCTTTAACAGCATTCACACGATCCGTGACACCATCGAGAGCGTGCGGCGGCAGGAGTATCCGAACCTCGAACACATCGTGGTGGACGGCGGCTCGAAGGACGGCACGGTGGACTTGATCAAAGAGTATCCGCACCTGCGCTGGCTTTCGGAAAAAGACGAGGGCCATTACCACGCCATGAACAAGGGCATCGGCCTGGCCACGGGCGAGTTGGTGAACATTCTGAACGCCGACGACTGCTTTCGTGCCGGCGCGTTGTGCGCGGTGGGCGAGGCGTTCGCGGCGCATCCCGAATGGGACGGCTGCTTCGGCGACATCGTGTATGTGGACGGCGCGGGGAAGGAAATCTACCGGCGCGAGGAGGCGAAGTTCGATTACGACGTGCTGCGTTTCAGCGGCGTGTGCAACGTGATTCACCAGACGCTGTTCGTGCGCAAGGCGATGCACGACCGGCTGGGACTCTACAAGCACAAGGAGTTCCTGAACTCGTGCGACTTCGATTTCATCCTCGAACTGGGCCGCGCGAAATGCCGCATGGGCCATGTGCGCGCGCTGCTCGTGGACTACCGCTACCACGAGCACGGGCAGTCGGCGGACCAGCGCGTGACGCGCAACATGGCGCGTGAGGGAGTGATCATTCGCCAGCGCCACGGCGTGCCGGACGGCGTGGCGGGGAAAATGTTGCGCGCCATCTTCCGTGCCAAGCGGCAGGCGCAAAAACTGATCTATCGCGGCAAGCTCGACCTGCGTTCCGGGAGCAGCATCTTGAAGAAGCACATGAAGCCCGCGACGAGTTTCACCTCGAACATTTCGATGGAGAAGCTGGAGGGGAAGTGATTCTGAACCGCTAATGGACGCTAATAAACGCTGATGGGAAAAAGCCCCGTCTTCATTAGCGATAATCAGCGTCCATTAGCGGTTCAAAAATCAGATCTTCCACGGAGCCAGCACCGTGGTTCCCGCCGCAAATTTCAGCGCGCTGTATTGCGGCCACGGGCAGCAGAGCACGGCGACCTTCACGTTCGGATTCGCGGCCAGCGTCGCAGGATCGGCGAGCACTTCAAACTCATGCAGGCTCGGGCTGTTCGCGGGCGTCGCGCCGAAGTCATGCACCAGCACCTTATGGCCGCGCCGCTTGAGGTTCTGGGCCAGATACAACCCTGCTGATTCTTCGGTGATGTAGGTGTCCGGCTTGTACGAGAGGCCGAGGATGACGATGGCCTCGCCCTTCGTGACGTGCCGCTCGACGCGCTCCAGCAAACTTTCCTTGGTCAGCTCGTTCACGCGATCCGTGGCTTCGGCGAGCGGCGCGTGCAGGCCGACCTGGCGCGCGGTGTAGGCCACGAGACGGTTGTCGCGCGGGAAGCACGGGCCGCCGTAGCTCAGGCCGGCGCGCAGATATTTTTTCCCGATGCGCGTGTCGCTGCCCAGCGCGTCGAGCATCGCGTGAATGTCCGCCTTCGGAAACTGCTCGGCGATCATGCGGAGCTGGTTCGTGAAGCTGATCTTCATCGTGATGTAGCTGTTGAGCGAAATTTTCGTCAGCTCGGCGCTGATGATGGACATGCGCGCGACGTGGGGTTTGTTCCGGTTGTATTTTTTGTAGGCATCTTCGAGCGCCGCGCCGTATTCGGGCTGCGACTCGCCGATGAGCACCATGTCGGGATCGAGCAGGCCGTTGATCACGTTGCCGAGCGCGATGATTTCCGGGTTGTAGCAGAAGCCAAAGTCCGGCCCGCACTTCCAGCCGGTTTCTTTTTCCAGCATCGGGATGAGCACGGAGTCGCAGGCGTTCGGCGTGGTCGTGGAACTGGAGACGAACAGGTGGCCTTTCTTC
>JANOAY010000400.1:0-2815 GCA_031411375.1 Pedosphaera sp.
AACGTCTCAGGACGGCCCCGGAGCGCCGCTGCGGCGTCGCCCAGCCGCCGCACGCTTAAATTTTGGCGCGCGTGGTTTCCGGCGAAACCGCTGCGGCTGGGATACGCCACAGCCGCGCTCCGGGACTTTTGCTTTCCGTTCGGACACCGGGCCGGGCATAACTCGCGCCACGCGTGACACGAACAACGCTCCATGATTTCCGCTGGCAACTGGCCGATGACTTCGCGCCGCTGCTCGAAGAACTCCTGCACGCCCGGCCGATCACGGTCGTGAAGGACGACCGTGCCAAATTCGTCGCGCGCTATGAAGTGAACGGGCGCGCGTTCTACGTGAAGCGCTACCGCCACGGCGCGTTCCCGCTGCGCCCCGCGAAATTTTTCTTCAAGCGTTCGCAGGCCGCGCAGGAGTGGCGGCTGGCGGAGGCGATGGAAAAGCGCGGCATCCCCATCGTGCGCCACCTCGCGCTCGGCGAACGCTGGACGGCGCGCGGACTGGTCGAGAGCGCGCTCATCACCGAGGCGTTCGATGGCGTGCCGGTCGAGCGGCGGCACGAGAAATTTTTCCCCAACCTCCTCGCGCTCGCGGAGCAGATGGCGCGCGCGCAGGTGGCGCATGATGATTTTCATCCGGCGAATTTGTTGCTCCAAGAAACCACGGGCAAAATCCGGCTCATTGATTTGTACGGCGCGCGCGTCGCCGCGACGGAATCAACGGAACAGGTTCGCGACACGCTGCTCGCGCAGCTGGGCATCTCCCTGCCGCTGCCCGTCAGCGCCGAGACCGCGCGCCGCGCGCACGACTTGCGGAAACAGAAGCTGGCCGCGCGCGCCCGCCGCTGTCTCAAAAGCAATCGGGACTTCACGCGCCGCCAATTCGGCAAATTTAACTGGCAGTTTCGCCGCGCCGCGCTCACGCCGGAAGTCGAGGCCGTGCTGCGCGACCCGGACGCGTTCCTCGCCCGCGCCCGCGTGCTGAAGGCCGGACGCAGTTCCACCGTGGGCGCGGCGCACGGGCTGGTGCTCAAGCGCCACAATTTCAAGAAACCGCTCAACCCCATGAAAGACCTCGGGCGCGGCTCGCGCGGGCGGCGGGACTATCTCAAAGGCTACCACCTCGAACTGTGCGGACTCGCCACCGCGCGGGTGCTCGCCACGGCGGACCAGCGCGTGCTCGGCATCCCCGTGCGCAGCTTCGTGCTGATGGAGGAAATTCCCGGCGCCACTCACGCCGCCTACGCGACGGCACGCGGGCTGGCCGATGCGGCCCGGCTCATTGCGCGCTTGCATGACGAGGGCTTCACGCACCGCGACTTGAAGCCGGCGAACATTCTCTTCACCGCCGAGAGCGTGCCGCATCTGATTGATCTGGATGGGCTGAACTTTGTGAACGTCGTCTCGCCGGAGGAAGCCGCCGCAAATCTCCGCCGCCTCGCGCAAGGTCTTGCCACCGTGAAAAGATTGACGCGCGGAAAAGTCATCGCCGGTCTGCTCGCTTACGGCCGCGCGAGGAAAATTTTTCCACGCCAACTCTTCCCGCGCTCGAAGTCACGAACCTGAGCCGCATCGCATGTCACCCATTGTCCAAACGGAACGGTTGGATTTGATCCCGGTCACCTTGGAAATTATCGAAGCGGATTTGCATCACCGCGACAAACTGCCCGTGCTGCTCAATGCCAAGGTTGGCGAAGGCTGGCCGCCACCGCTCGTGGATGCGACCGCGATGGAATGGACGAAGCGCGCCGTGCAGGCGGACCCGGCGCTCGGCGGGTGGACGGCATGGCATTGGATTCTCCGCGAGCCACGCACGCTCATCGGCCTGTCCGGTTTCAAAAGCCGGCCCGCGAACGGCGCGGTCGAGCTCGGCTACAGCACGCTGCCTTTGTATCAACGCCGGGGTTTCGCCACCGAAGCTGTGAAGGCGATGACGGACTGGGCCTTTGCGCATGGCGCTGAACTCGTCTTCGCTGAGACCTTGCCGGAACTGATGGCCTCACAGGGTGTGCTGGTGAAATGCGGCTTTCAATTTACTGGCGAAGGTTCCGAGCCGGGAGTGATTCGCTTCGAGAGAAAGCAAAATCTTCCGTCCCGATCAACACGTCCTTGCCTTCCGCGTCACGCCCATTAAACCAAGTGCGCTGATGAAAAAGTTCGGCTTCATTTTTCTGTTTGTGGCGCTGGCGACGATCGCGGCTTCGGCGGCGGAATTGATTCAGACCAACCGGCCGGTCGTTAACTACACAAACTTCGAGCCGAACCTGCCGATCCTTTTTCTCCAGACCACGCAGCGGATTCCTTCCGAGGTCAAAGTGCCGTGCGTGGTGGACATGGTTTTGCCGTCGGAAGCGAAGTCGGGAAAGACGAACGCGCGGCCGGGACTGGTCCGCATTCACGGAGCCAGTTCGCAGCGGTATGCCAAAAAATCCCTCGGCCTCACGCTCGACGCGCCCGCGCGCTGGCTCGGAATGCGCGAGAGCAAGTCGTGGGTGCTGAATGCGGCGTTCGTGGACCGCTCGCTCATGCGGCACAAGCTTTCCTACGACCTCTTCCGCTCGCTCTCTGTGAGCAACGCACCGCGCTTCGCCTCCGCCAGCCGCTTCGTGGAGGTGAATCTGAACGGCCGCTATCACGGCGTGTTCCTGCTGATGGAGCGCGTGGACCGGGCGCTGCTCGAACTGCGCCGCTACGACAGCAACGCGACCAGCCAGGCGTGCATTTACAAGGCCGTGGATCACGCGGCGAACTTCAGCCAGCCGGGCCACCCGGGCTACGAGCAGCGCGAACCGGAGCCGGAGGTGCGCGAGTATTGGGGGCCGATG
>JANOAY010000401.1:0-4321 GCA_031411375.1 Pedosphaera sp.
TGCAGGGGGATACGGCTGGGTTGAAGAGCGTGAACTACCGCGTGCATGTCGAGAACTCCTATGGTTACTCGAATGCGAATCGAGGGGTACATCGGCTGGAGCGGATTTCGCCGTAACACACGAATGACCGTCGGCACACGAGCTTCGCCAGCGTGGATGTGATCGCGGAGTTGAGCGACATCATGGAGACGGACATTGTGATTCCGAAGACGGAGATTCGTCGCGACACGTATCGCTCCGGCGGCAAGGGCGGCCAGAACGTGAACAAGGTGGAGACGGCGGTGCGCCTGACGCACATCCCGACGGGACTCGTGGCCGCGTCGCAAGCCCAGCGCAGCCAGGTGCAGAACGAGGCCACGGCGATGGCCATGCTCATCTCGAAGCTCTACGCGCTGAAGCTGGACGAGGCGAAGGGGGACATGGAACGCTTTTACGGGGACAAAGGCAGCGTGAGCTGGGGCAACCAGATTCGCAGCTACGTCTTCCAGCCTTACCGCATGGTGAAAGACCTCCGCACCGGCGTGCAGACGAGCAACGTGCAGGCGGTGATGGACGGGGACTTGGATGCGTATGTGAACGCGTGGCTGAGGGCGGGCTGTCCGTTAAAGCGTGTGCAGGGGGTGAAGGATGAGGATGAATAGACCGCGCTGTTCCCGCTTACTTCTTCGTTCTGGAGTAGCTGATGCCGGTCATCGTGAGCAGCGGCAGGATATGCGCGACATCATCCTTGCCGATGACCACGACCTGGGTTCGGCCCAAGGCCACCATCGATTGATCCAAGACTTCGTACTTCTCGCCGTCGGCCATTCGGATGATGAACGGAATGCCTTCACGAATGGCGGTCTGCATTTGATCTCGTGTCATAAATCTGGCCCGACAGTAGGCCACTTTCGCCCGGCGCGGCAAGGGCGGCGGAGAGGTTTGAATTTTGGCAGGCTGATGCCCAGTGTTACTACCTTGTGAACATCCTCGACACCATCGTTGAACAGAAGAAGCGCGAAGTGGCGTTGCTGCCGAGGCGCGCCGTGACGGTCGCGTCGTTGAAGAAGGCGCTGACCAAGCGCGGGGACCATCGGGGGTTTAATTATGCGCTGCGGCACCCGAAGCGCGGGCCGGTGGCGCTGATTGCCGAGGTGAAGAAGGCGTCGCCATCGGCGGGGATCATTCGCGCGGACTTTGATCCCGTGGCCATCGCGAAGGAATACGAGGCGGCGGGGGCGAGCTGTCTCTCGGTGCTGACGGACGAGCAGTTCTTCCAAGGCAAGCTGGATTACCTGAAGCAGATTCGCGCGGCGGTGAAGCTGCCGCTCCTGCGCAAGGACTTCATCATTGATGCGCGGCAGATTCACGAGGCCGTGGAGTGGGGCGCGGACGCCATCCTGCTCATCGTGGCGATTCTGTCGGACGCGCAGTTGAAGGAGTTCCACGAACTCGCCACCGAGTCCGGCCTGGCCGCGCTGGTGGAAGTGCATGACGAGGAGGAGTTGGAACGCGCCCTGAAGCTCGACGTGCGCCTGCTCGGCGTGAACAACCGGAACCTGAAGAATTTCAAAGTGGACCTCGCCACCACCGAGACGTTGGCCGCCAAAGCCTTCGCCGCACGCGGGGCCGACGACGTGGTGCTGGTCGCCGAAAGCGGCATCCACACGCGGGCGGACGTGGAGCGATTGGCGCGTGCCGGCGCGAGCGCCATTCTCGTGGGTGAGTCGTTGATGCGCGGGGACATTGCGACGAAGGCGGCGGAGTTGATTGGGTAGCGTGCTGCCAGTTGCAAACTGGCAGCACGTTGAAAATCCGCGCTTCCGTTTTCCATTCAGCCTGCTATCACCCCGGCCATGCCAAACCCCGGGGGCATTCTGGTTCTGCTGCTGTGCTGCGCGGCCCTGTCCGCGTCTTCCGCCGAGACGTTCCGTGTCGCCACTTACAACGTGCAGAACTACCTCGACGCCCCCATCGGCACGCGCCCCGCGAAGTCCGAGGCGGCGAAGGCGAAAGTCCGTGAGAGCATCATCGCCACCAAGGCCGACGTGATTGCCTTGCAGGAAATGGGCGGCACGAACGCCTTGCTCGAAGTGCGCGACAGCCTGAAGCGCGACGGAACAGACTACCCGTTCTGGGAACACGTTCGCGCGGCGGACACGAACATTCACGTCGCAGTCTTGAGCAAGTTTCCCATCGTCGCGCGCCGGTCGCACACGAACGATTCCTTCGTGCTGTTCAACCGGCGGCACTACGTGAAGCGCGGCTTCGCGGAAGTGGATGTGCGCGTGAACGACCGCTACCAGTTCACGCTGCTCACCGCGCATTTGAAGTCCAAGCTCGCGGCCTTCGAGGCGGATGAGCAGGAGTTACGCAACGAGGAAGCGGCGGTTCTCCGGCAGAAGATTGAAGCCATTCTCACTTCGCGCCCCGAGGCCAACCTCATCGTCGCCGGCGACATGAACGACGTGCGTGATGCCAAACCCGTCCGCACCCTCATCGCCGCCGGCCGCAAGCACGCGCTCTTCGACACGCGCCCCGCCGAACAGAACGGCGACGACCAGCCGAACAACAACCCGCGCTACCCCGCGCCGCAAATCACCTGGACACATTTCTACGGCAAGGAGGACACCTATCGCCGCATTGACTACATCCTCCTGAGCAAAGGCATGACGCGCGACTGGATGAGCGGCGGGACTTACATCATCAAAATTCCGAACTGGGGCATCGGCTCCGACCACCGGCCCATTGTGGCGGAGTTCACGGCAGAAGATCACTGACGGTTGGTTAAACTAATCGCGCCGCAGCTTCGAGTCTGCCGCGCGCTCGACGAGATGCAGCAAATTCCCCTCGAGGTCTTGAAAGAACAGCACGCGTCCGCCGCCGCCCGCCGGCTTGATCGGCTCCGTGATGCTCACGCCCCGGCTCTGCAATTCATGCCGCGCGTGTTCGATGGATTCGACAGTGAGCGCAAGATGCCGCCAGCCTTGCAGCTTGTTGTCGCAGATTTCCTTCACGGCGTAATTGCCCTGATAAATTTCCAGCCACACGCCGCCAGGCAGTTCCATGAACCAGGCGGGCGGCGTCTCGCCATTCGTGAAGACGACGCGCGCGCCGAGCGAGCGCACATACCAGTCCTTGAGCGCGGTGGTGTCCTGCGCGGCGAGGCCGATGTGTTCCACTGAAAACTCCGTTTGCATGGGCGCAACATGCGGGAAGAATGCCGGTTCCTGAATCGAAAAATTCCGGCAGGACCGCCCCTCAGCTTTTCTCAAATGTCAGTTCACCATCCTTCGCGGAGACTTTGATCCGGTCCCCCGGCTTGAAGTCGCCATCGAGCAATCGCGTCGCGAGCGGATCAAGCAGATGCTCCTGAATTGAACGCTTGAGCGGGCGCGCACCGAACTGCGGGTCGTAGCCTTCCTGCGCGATGAGCGCCTTGGCGGCGGCGTCGAGCGTGAGTTGGAGGTTCTGCTGCTGGAGGCGGCGTTCCACGCCTTGAAGCTGGATGTCCACAATCTTCACCAACTGCTCGCGCACGAGGCTGTGGAAAATGATGGTGTCGTTGATGCGGTTCAGGAACTCGGGCCGGAAGTGCTGCTTCAACTCCGCTTTCACCCGCTTTTCCATCTCCGCCGTTTCTGCTTTCTGCTTTCCGCTTTCCGCTTTGGAAAAATATTCCTGAATGATCGGCGAGCCGATGTTGCTGGTCATGATGATGACGGCGTTCTTGAAATCCACGGTGCGACCCTGGCCGTCGGTGAGGCGGCCATCGTCGAGGACTTGCAGCAGCACGTTGAAGACGTCGTGGTGCGCCTTCTCGATCTCGTCGAAGAGAATCACGGCGTAAGGGCGGCGGCGCACGGCTTCGCTGAGCTGGCCGCCTTCCTCGTAGCCCACATAGCCGGGCGGCGCGCCGATGAGCCGCGCGACGGTGTGCTTCTCCATGTATTCGCTCATGTCGATGCGAATCATCGCGCCCTCGTCATCGAAGAGAAATTCGGCGAGCGCGCGGGCCAGTTCGGTTTTGCCGACGCCCGTGGGACCGAGAAAAATGAACGAGCCGATGGGACGATTTGGGTCCTGCAATCCACTGCGCGCACGGCGCACGGCGTTCGACACGGCGTGAACCGCCTCCTGCTGCCCAATGACGCGCTGCTGCAAACGATCCTCCATTTTCACGAGCTTCTGGCGTTCGCCCTCGAGCATCTTGGTCACGGGAATGCCGGTCCACGCGGCCACGACTTTCGCGATGTCTTCGTCGGTGACTTCCTGGCTGAGCAAGCGGTTGCCGCCGGTGCTTTCGTTTGAAGCCTTCTCCGCGCCCGCGAGCTTCTGCTGC
>JANOAY010000402.1:0-2294 GCA_031411375.1 Pedosphaera sp.
GCGCTCCCGCCCGCACCGCGCGCCGCGAACCCGCGCCGCCACAGCATCTCATGGAGGCCACCGCGTGAATCGTGCGACCCAGACCATGCCGCTGGAGTTCCCGCTGGAGGAAACCGCGCCCGGATTCATGAGCGACCTTCTCGTCCTGACCCCCCCCCGCGCCGGGGATGTCAGTTCGCGCTGAAGCTTGCACCGCTCGACGCGAAGCCGATCAGACCGAACAATCCGACGATGAGACTCAGGCAGGTGACATCGCCAATGACCGTGAGCGGCGTGAGCGCGGTCTTCACGAAGGCACCGTCCGCCTCGACGTAAGTGGGCAGCGGGTAGGGACCGATCTCGCCCTCGGTCGAATGAATGGTCAGCACATGTTCAAAGTGCGCGCAGGGCGGGTTGGTCGCGCTGTTCACCGGCACGGACACAAGCGCCAGTTTTTTTGTGGAGACGAGGCGCGGCTTTTTTTCCTCGGACAGACGTGATTGGTAATCGCCGAGAAAATAGGACTGGCGGCGCGGCGTGTTGTCGCCGTCGCGCAGCGAGTTGTAGGTGACGAGGTAATCTTTGCGCGTGGGCGAGTAGTCCACGGCCACGGCGGCGTTCGTGGCCGGTTCGCGCCAGTGGCGGAACTCGTCGGTGTGCCAGAGTTTGTAAGTGAAGCTCTCGCGGTGCAGGCCGCAGCCGGTCAGCGCGGCGAGCGCGAGCAACAGGAGCGTGGAGGCGAGCCAGTGCTTCGATGGCATGGCGGTGTTTTAGCAGATGGCGCGGCGTCGTCGAGCGCGGGATGTCATCAGTTCCCTGCCGGGCCGCGCGCGGGCAGCGGCGGGATTTTTGTTTCGCCCAGCACTTCCGCCCAGGTGAATTCCCGGCGCAAGGCCAGGCCCTCGCCGGCGCGATAAATTTCCAGCGTCACGCGCGGCTTCTCCAGCGCGGTGTCCACGTCGAACACGCAGTAAAATTTTCCGGCCGGCCCGCCGTTCCACCACATCTCGGGCGTGGCCTTCGGGTTCACGTTCCGGCTGCCCATCGGGCCGCTCGTCACTTCGAGAAATTTTCCTGCGGCCTGATAGGCGGCGGTGAAATGCCGGTCGCCGGAGAGCAGGAGCAGTCCGTTGATCTTGTTGTCCTCGATGAACTTGAACAGCTCGGCCCGTTCGCGCGCGAAGCTGGTCCACGACGCGGCCAGGCCGTGCGTCTGCCATTCGCCGCCGGTGGCGAGCACCTTGATCTTCGCCTTTGACGCGAGCAGTTCGCGCTTGAGCCAGGCCAGTTGCTTTTCGCCGAGATGCGTTTTCGCGCCGTTGTCCGGCGAGTTGTCCGGGTCGCGATGGTAACGGCCGTCGAGCATGAAGAAGTCCACGTCGCCGCGGGTGAACTTGAAATAGACGCCGGGATTGTCCTGCTCGCCGAACGCGGGATTCGGCCAGAGCATCTGGAAGGCGCGGAGCGAATCGGCCTTGCCCGGGGCGCGTTTGTCCGTGGGCTGGGGCGCGTAATCGTGATTGTCCCAGATGGCGTATTGCGGCACGCGGCGGCTGACTTCGGCGTAGCCCGGCAGACGGCGCTGCCCGGCGAAGGTGGCAAAATGTTTCGCCGGATCGGCGGTGTCGCCGTAGTGGTTGTCCCCGAGCATGAGCAACGCGTCGAAGTTCGTGCGCGACGCGAGGTCGGCCCACGCGGCGGCGGAATCAAAGCCGTTCTGGCCCACGCACGAGACGAACGCGAACCGCTGCCGCCCGCCCGCGCCTTCCGCCGGCGCGGTGGTGAAGGACGGATACGGTCGCGGCGTGACCAGTTCGCCATCCATCAGCACGGCGTAAAAGTATTTCGTGGAAGGCTCCAAGTCTTTCAGCCGCACGGACGCACTGAAGAAGGAGGCGGCTTCCAGCTTCGGCGCTTTGAAGCCCTCACGGTCGGACAAGTCCGCCTCGCGCCCCACAGCCACGGAGAGCAGGCCCGCGCCCGAGGCTTTCAGCCAGACCTGCGCGCCGGTGGCGGTGACGTCGCCAAGCAGCGGGCCGAGTTCGAGGAACGGGCCGCCGCGAATGGCGTTGCGCGGCGTGGCGGGGGCCTTGGGCTTGTCTTTCTTGAGGCCGGGCAGTTGCGCGAAGGCAACCGTCGCGCTGAGGCACAGGGCGAGGCCAATCATCCGGGGAAAATTCATGGCGGCATGATGCGGGGCGGCGGCGGGGCGTCAAGCGGCGCGGACGGAGCGCGGGTTTTCAACACGCAGCAATGTGAAATGGTGAGGGTGTGGGCAAGTTCTTGCGCCCTCGGCGTCTGAACATGGCTGCGGG
>JANOAY010000403.1:0-2987 GCA_031411375.1 Pedosphaera sp.
TGAAGCGCGTGCGCGTCCAGTCGCAGGACGCACCGAGAGCGCGAAGCTGCTGGAGGATGATGCCGCCGTATTTCTCCTTCCACTCCCAGATGCGCGCCACGAGCGCCTCGCGGCCCAGGTCATTGCGATGCTTGATCTCGCCCGCCTTCTTCAAGGTCTTCTCGACCACGTTCTGCGTGGCGATGCCCGCGTGATCAGTGCCGGGCAGCCAGAGCACTTCCTTGCCATCCATGCGCGCCTTGCGAGCGAGGATGTCCTGGATGGTGTTGTTCAGGACGTGTCCGAGCGTGAGCACGCCCGTGACGTTCGGCGGCGGAATGACGATGGAATACGCCGGGCGCGTCTCGGAGACACGCGCCGGGTCGGCGGTGAAACAATTCCGGTCGAGCCAGAACTGGTACCATTTCGATTCGACCGATTGCGGTTCGTAGGCTTTTGGGATTTCGCTCATTTTCTGGAAATGGAATCAGCCACGGATGAACACAGATGAAACACGGATTCAGGAAAGGACTTATCCGTGTTTCATCCGTGGCTAAAATTACTTCTTCATCAGCGCATACTCCATCGAGTCCACCAGCGCCTGGAGGCTGGCCTCGATGATGTTGTCGCTCACGCCCACGGTGCCCCACTCGGATACACCGTTGGCGGACTCGATGAGCACGCGGGTCTTCGCGGCCGTGCCGGTCTTGGACTCGATGATGCGCACTTTGTAATCGGTCAGCGTCACTTTCTTGAGCTTCGGGAAAAATTTCCCGAGCGCGAGGCGCAGCGCGGAGTCGAGCGCGTTCACCGGGCCGTCGCCCTCGGCGACCTTGTGCGCGACTTCGTTGCCGACGCGTACTTTGATCGTGGCTTCAGAGATGGATTTGCCTTCCTCGCCCCGCTTCATCGGCACGTCGCGTCGCATCGAGACGTGAAAACTTTCCACGGTGAATGGCGGCTGCGTGTTCTTCAGTCGACGATGGATGAGCAGCGCCAGCGAACCTTCCGCCGCCTCGAACTCATAGCCCGCGTGCTCCAGTTCCTTGAGGCGCGCGAGAATGGCCTTCAGCTCCGGCGTGTCGTTGTCCACCTTGAAGCCGAGTTCCTGCGCCTTCATCACGATGTTGCTGCGGCCCGCGAGATCGCTGATGAGCACGCTGCGCGCGTTGCCCACGACGGTCGGGTCAATGTGCTCGTAGCTGGAGGCGAATTTCTGCACCGCGTTGACGTGCATCCCGCCCTTGTGCGCAAAGGCGGCGGAGCCAACCCACGGCTGGCGCGGGCTGTGGCGGATGTTCGCAATCTCGTCCACGAACTGCGAAAGCTCCTTGAGCTTGGCCAAAGATTTCGGCGGCAACGACGGCAGGCCCATCTTCAATTCCAGACAGGGGATCACGCTCGTGAGATTGCAATTCCCCGTGCGCTCGCCGTAACCGTTGATCGTGCCTTGCACATGCGTCGCGCCGGTCTCGATGGCCGCGAGCGCGTTCGCCACGCCGAGGCCGATGTCGTCGTGCGTGTGAATGCCGATTTTGCAAACGAGCTTCGAGAGCGCCGCGCGCGTGATGCTCGACACTTCGCTCGGCAGACAACCGCCGTTCGTGTCGCACAGCACCACCATGTTCGCGCCCGCCTGTTCCGCCGCCTGCCACGTCGCGATGGCGTAATCCTCGTCCAGCTTGTAGCCGTCGAAGCAATGCTCCGCGTCGTAGATGACGATCTTCCCGTGGTCGCGCAGAAATTTCACCGTGTCGCCGATCATCCCGAGGTTCTCGTCCGGCGTGCAGCGCAGCACTTCCTTCACATGCAGCAGGGAAGTCTTGCCGAAGATCGTCACGACCGGCGTCTCGGCTTCGAGCAACAGACGAACCTGATCGTCCTGTTCCACTGGCACGCCCTTGCGACGTGTGGAACCGAAGGCCGCGAGCTTCGCGTTCTTGAATTTCTTCCGCTTGGCCTGCGCGAAAAACTCGATGTCCTTGGGATTGCTCCCCGGCCAGCCGCCCTCGATGTAGTGAATGCCGAAGGCGTCAATCCGTTCCGCAATGCGGATTTTGTCCGCGACGGAAAAGTTGATGCCTTCACCCTGCGAGCCATCGCGCAGGGTCGTGTCATAGATTTCGACTTTTGGTTTCATTCACTCCCGTTAAGGGAGCGGTCTTTCTACGACACCGCACGACTCGTGGCAAAATGAATCACTGAGGGTTTAGCCACGGATGAAACACAGATATTCAAAGATGAAAATCTGAACCGCCGCGCTTCTAAAATCCGTGTTTCATCTGTGTTTCATCCGTGGCTGAAACAGGGTCAGCTAATCATCCCACGCTTTTTCAACATCGCCTCCATCGCCTTGTCCATGGCGTGGTCGGCGAGCGGCTTGGTCACTTCGTCCAGCTTGGCGTTGGCTTCGTTGAGTTTCTTGGGGTCGCCGGATTTGGTCTTCGGATCTTCCGTGGAGAGAACAGATTCCATCTCGTGCAACACCGCCTCGATCTGCTGCTGGTATTCCGGGTCCAGTTCGGACGCGAACTCAGCCATCGCCTTACGCGTGGCGGTGAGATTTTCGCCCGCTTTGATCTTCGCTTCCGTCCACTGGCGGTAGCGCAAATCATCGAAGGCGTGCTCCACGGATTCCTCGACCATCTTCTGCACGTCCGCGTCGTCCACGTCCACGGCACTCTGCATCGGCACGATCTTCTGATGACCGGTCTTCACGTCGCGGGCCAGCGCGTGGAGAATGCCGTTCGCATCAATCTCGAACTGCACGCCGACGCGCGGCACGCCTTTCGGGGCCGGCTCGAACTCGATCTCGAATCGTCCCAGGCTCCAGTTGTCCTTCACGCGCTCGCGCTCGCCTTGAACGACGTGGATGAGCATCGAACGCTGATTGTCCACCGCCGTCGTAAACATCTCACCCGCCTTCACCGGAATCGTCGTGTTGCGCGGGATGATCACGTTCATCAAGCCGCCGAACGTCTCGATGCCGAGCGACAGCGGCGTCACAT
>JANOAY010000404.1:0-10784 GCA_031411375.1 Pedosphaera sp.
CAGCGGCTCGGCAGCGCCAGCAAGAGATAGCCGAGGCAGACGACGAGCAGCGCCACCTTCACCCCCGCCCCGGGCAGCAACAGCAGCACAAACACCGGAGCCGCCGCCGCGCCAAGCGTGTTCAACGCCAGCACTCCGCCGATGCCGGCGCGTTGCGCGCGAACTTGCTTGAGCAGATGACTGAAGAGCGCGCCCATGCAAAACGTGACCGGTCCGAACACAGCCAGCGCCGTGAGCAGTTCCGCCCCGAGCACGGCCCCGGGTGCGTCGCCGAGCGTGCGGAGCAACTTGTAAATCAATGGCGTGCGCGCGAGCGCGATGATGCCGAGCAGACCCGCCGCCGCCGCCGCTTTCAGCAGAACGGTGTGCAACCGCGTCACCTCCACTCCGCGCCACCAGTGATGAAACGCCGCCGCGCCCGCCGCCGTGCCGAGCAGAAACACCGCGAGCACCGCCGCGTAGGTGAACACCGTGCCTTCGAGCACTTGTGAGAGCACGCGCACGCCTGCCACCTCGTAGGCGATGCCGAGCAGTCCCGTGCAAAACAACGTGAACGCGAGGCGGCGCGGGGTGAGTGGAGCGCGGAGCGCCGAGTCCGCGTGTTTCCTGGGAGCGCCGCCATCCTGCCGGCGCAATGGCGTTGAACTCGCCGGCAGGATGCCGGCGCTCCCAGCGGCCACCCCGCGCGACAACAACCATGCGCCCATTCCTGCCACACCGTTCACCACCGCCAGCGCCCAGCACGTTCTGCTGAACCCCAGCGCAGGCATCATGACGAACGGTGCGAGCAACGTCCCCGCCACCGCGCCAAAAGTGTTCGCCGCATACACGCTGCCGATGGATTCATTTTGCGGCAGGAGTGCGGAAAGAAATTTCTCCATCGCCGGCAGTGTTGCGCCCATCGCCGCCGTCGCGGGCATCAGCACGAGCGCGGGAATGGTGAACGCGATCAACCAGTGCCGGAAAGCGCCCGGCGCGAGTCCGATGAGCCGCAGCGCAAAATCATTCACCGACGGAATACCGAAACTTATCAGCACCGCCCACGCACCGATGGTCAGTTCCAACCCACACAGCCACAGCCCGGCGCGCGCGCTGCGCGGAATGAACCGATCCAGCCCCCACGCGCCCAGCGCCATGCCCGCCATGAAGGCCGCGATGATGGCGAGCACCGCCGGCATCTCATGTCCCAGCCCCGTGGAAAACATTTTCGCCCAGACGAGCTGGTAGCCGAGCGCGGCGACGCCGGAGAGGAAGAACAAAAAGTGCAGTGCGAATCTCGGCACGGCGCTAGTTCAATGGCGCGCATCCGACTCTGCAAGGCTCAACCCGCAGCGCCGCAGCCACCACGCGAGAACGGACGGCTCTTTTTCTTGCGGTGATTTCGCGCCTCCCCAAAGCTCCGACCGTGAAATTCCCAAAGCCGCTCCTTGCCGCGCTCGCGTTAAACCTGTTCCCGCTCGCTGCTCAGGCCGCTACTCCCACCACCAACTGGCCGCAGTTCCGCGGCCCCGGCGCGCTCGGCGTGGCCGACAAGCCGAATCTCCTCGACCGTTGGAGCACGAACGAAAATGTCGCGTGGAAGATCGAAGTGCCTGGTCGCGGTTGGTCCGCACCCATCGTCTGGGGCGAGCGCGTGTTTGTCACCACGGTGGTCAGCGAAGGCGAAATGCTCGCGCCCAAGAAGGGCCTCTACTTCGGTGGTGAACACATCGATCCCCCGAAGGGCGCGCACACTTGGCTGACGGTCTGTTACGACCTCAAATCCGGCCGCGAATTGTGGCGGCAGGAAGCGTTGCGCGGCACGCCGCCGAATCAACTGCACATCAAGAACAGCTACGCGTCCGAAACACCCGTCACCGACGGCGAACGCGTCTATGCCTACTTCGGCAACGTCGGACTGTTCTGCTACGACATGGATGGCAAAAAACTCTGGTCCACGAATTGGCCGCCAGTAAAGACACGCAACGGCTGGGGCTCCGGCGGATCGCCGGTGGTTGACAATGGCCGCGTGTTTATCGTGAATGACAACGACGACAAGTCTTTCGCTGTTGCGCTCGATGCGAAGACCGGACGTCAGCTCTGGCGCGTCGAACGCGACGAGAAGAGCAACTGGGCCACGCCCTACATCTGGCAGAACGAACTGCGCACTGAACTCGTCACCTGTGGCACCAAGCGCGTCCGCTCCTACGACCTCGACGGCAAGCTGCTCTGGGAACTCGGCGGCATGTCCACGATTGTCATCCCCACGCCCTTCTCGAAGTTCGGCCTGCTCTACGTCTGCTCCGGCTACGTCGGCGACAAGACGCGGCCCGTGTTCGCCATCAAGCCCGGCGCGTCCGGCGACATCAGCCTCAAGCCGGGCGAGACGAGCAACGCCTTCATCGCGTGGTCGCAGCCGGTCGCTGCGCCCTACAATCCCTCGCCGCTCATCTATGGCGATCACTTCTACGTGCTGTTCGACTTCGGATTCCTGAGCTGCCACGACGCGCGCACTGGACGGCAGATTTACGACAAGCAACGCATTCGCCCCGAGGGCAACACCGCCTTCACCGCGTCACCGTGGGCCGCAAACGGAAAGATTTTTGCGCTGAGTGAAGACGGCGACACCTACGTCTTCGCCGCCGGCCCCGAATACAAGCTGCTCCACAAAAATTCCCTCGACGAAATGTGCATGGCCACGCCCGCTATCGCGGGCGACCGCCTCCTCATCCGCACGCTGACGAAGCTTTATTGTTTGAGGAAGGGCGGGTGAACTGGAGCCCCGTGATGCAGCGAGGTTGCAGATATTCATCAAGCGCGCCACCAGGTCGCAAGGGGCGGAGCAACGGACAGCTTTGTCTGCTCAACGTCCTTCCGGAGATGAAAATGGGGACATGGCTGCCCACCGATCCAATTAAGCCAAAATCCCCTTCACCACTTCGCCGTGAATATCCGTAAGGCGGAAGTCGCGGCCCTGGAAGCGGTAGGTGAGTTGCTCGTGATTGATGCCGAGGCAGTGCATCACGGTGGCGTTCAGGTCGTGGATGTGGACGGGGTTCTCGGTGATGTTGTAGCAGAAGTCGTCGGTCTCGCCGTAGCTGAGGCCGGGCTTGATGCCGCCGCCGGCCATCCACACGGCGTAGTTACGGCCATGATGATCGCGCCCGTAATTCTCCTTCTCGATCTTGCCTTGCGAATAAACGGTACGGCCAAACTCGCCGCCCCAGATGACGAGCGTGTCGTCGAGCAGGCCGCGTTGCTTCAAGTCTTTCACCAGCGCGGCGCTGGGCTGGTCGGTGTCCTTGCATTGCTCGCGGATGCGCTTGGGCAGATTACTGTGCTGGTCCCAGCCGCGATGGTAAAGCTGAGTGAACGTGACGCCGCGCTCGGCCATGCGGCGCGCGAGCAGGCAATTGTAGGCAAACGTGCCGGGTTTCTTCACGTCAGGGCCGTACATCTCCAGCGTGGCTTCGGATTCTTTCGAGAGATCGGTGAGGTCCGGCACGGAGGTCTGCATGCGATACGCCATCTCGTATTGGGCGATGCGCGTGTTGATCTCCGGATCGCCAAACGCCTGATACTGCTTCGCGTTCAACTTCGCCGTGGCGTCGAGCATCCGGCGGCGCGCGGTGGCATCTATGCCGGCAGGATTCGACAAGTAAAGAACTGGATCGCCCGTGCCACGGAATTGCACGCCCTGATATTCGCTGGGCAAAAATCCCGAGCCCCACAGGCGCGTGTAAAGCGGTTGGTCGCTCTCCTTGCCGTTGGAAATCATGACCACGAAGCCGGGCAGATTCTCGTTCATCGAGCCGAGTCCGTAGCTCAGCCACGCGCCGGTGCAGGGCCGACCCGGTTGCTGGAAGCCAGTCTGAATGAAGGTGATCGCCGGGTCGTGATTGATGGCCTCGGTGTTGACGGTCTTGATCACCGCGATGTCGTCGGCGATGCCGGCGATGTGCGGAATCGCGTCGCTGAACCAAGTGCCCGCCTTGCCGTGCTGCGAGAATTTGAAGAGTGTCTTCACGCACGGGAAATTTTTCTGCCCACTCGTCATGCCCGTGATGCGTTGCCCCATGCGGATGGATTCGGGCAACTCGGTGTCGTGCAGCTTCTCCAGCGCGGGCTTGTGGTCAAATAGATCGATCTGCGACGGGCCGCCCGCCATGAAGAGTTGGATCACGCGCTTGGCCTTGGGCGGGAAATGCGGCACGCCGGCCAGGCCGCCGTAACGCTTCTGCTCGCCGACCATCGCACCGAACAGATTCGGGTTCAGCAACGAGGCGAGTGCGGCGGTGCCGATGCCGGTGGCCATGCGGCCGAAGAAATGGCGGCGGTTGACGAGCAGTTGGTTTTCGCGAATGGGATTCATGGGTCAGTTCTTCGTAATCGTCTCGTCGAGGTTTAGAATGGTGTTGGCCACCATCGTCCATGCGGCGAGTTCGGCGTGGTCGAGTTCGGGTTTGGCCTTGAATGAACCGAGGCCGAGCAGTTTCTCCGCAGCGTCCT
The DNA here is from genome assembly GCA_031411375.1 of Pedosphaera sp. Taxonomy (GTDB): domain Bacteria; phylum Verrucomicrobiota; class Verrucomicrobiia; order Limisphaerales; family SIBH01; genus JANNGC01. The sequence continues at coordinate 4,489 of JANOAY010000404.1, forward strand.
TGTCCTTTTGGTAATCCGCATGTTGCTGCTTGAAGAGGTCGAGCAACACCTTCGATTCGTCCTTGGCCATCTTTCGGCTCGTTGCCAGACGGAATCCATACGCCAGTCGCGACTCCGCGTCCTTGCCGCCTTCGGTCATCATGCGCTGGGCGAGCGCGCGCGAGGCTTCGATGATCTGCGGGTCATTCATCAACGCGAGGGCCTGAAGCGGCGTGTTCGTGCGCGGGCGGCGCACCACGCAATACTCGCGCGTCGGTGCATCGAAGATCATCATGTTGGGCGGCGGGCTTTGGCGTTTCCAATAGGTGTACATACTGCGGCGATACTGGCTGTCGCCGGTATCGGGCACGTATTTCTGCGAGTTGTTGAAGGAGACCGCTTCCCACAAGCCGCCGGGCTGATACGGCTTCACGCTCTTGCCGCCGGCGCGCTCGACGAGCAATCCGCCGATGAACAACGCGGTGTCGCGGACGGACTCGGCATCCACGCGGAAGCGCGGGCCGCGCGCGAGCAGACGGTTCTCCGGATCACGCGCGAGCAGTTGTGGCGTCACTTTGGAGGATTGGCGATAAGCCGCTGACGTCACCATGAGGCGGTGCAACTTCTTCACGTCCCAGTTCGAGCGGAACTCCGTCGCCAGCCAGTCGAGCAGTTCAGGATGCGAAGGGTTGTCCCCTTGTACACCGAAATCCTCGGTCGTCTTCACCAGTCCGGTGCCGAAGTATTGCTGCCAGAAACGGTTCACCGTCACGCGCGCGGTGAGCGGATGCTCGGGGAGCAACAGCCAGCGCGCGAAACCCAGCCGGTTCGTCGGCTGGCCGCTGGGCCACGGCGGCAGAACGGCGGGTACGCCCGGCCCAACTTTGTCCCCCTTCTTGTCGTATTCGCCGCGAATGAGCATGAACGTGTCGCGCGGCTTCTCCATTTCCTTCGCGACCATCGTCGAGGGAATGGACTTCTCGATGCCGGAATTTTCCTCCATCCACTTCTCCACGTTCTCGAACATCTCCTTGAACTCTGGCGAGTGCAGGCGGCGATAGACGCTCTTGATCTTCGCCTGCTGTGGCGCGGTGAAATTTTTCGTCGCGGCGAACATCGCGGCGACATCGGCGGGCAAGGCGTGTTCGTCATCAATGCTGTCCTTGAAGGTGAAGTAGGCCGCGCCCTGCGTGGTCACGACTTTGAAGAGCAGCTTGTTCTCACCCTTCTTCAAATTCACCGCGACCTTCACCGGACCCTCGCCGGCTTTTTCTTTCGTGCTGCGCTCAGCCACGAGCTTGCCGTTGACCCAGAGCTTGAAGAGATCGTCGGCGCGCGCGCTGAACTCGACCTTGCGCGGCGCGGGCATGGTCATGGTGCGATGGAGATAGAACGCGCCGTGCAGCCCGTGCAAATCCTGCACGAGCAGGTTGGCCTTGTCGTCGGTGAAGTCCGGCTTGGCGCTCCACTTAATTTCATCGCGCACGCCGGCGTAAGTTTTCTTCAAGTCCACGGCGGTCTCGGGCGGAAAGACATTCGTGAAACCCGCGTGCGTGCTCTCGGTCTTGAACGGCCCGAGCACCTGCCACGGCTCGGCCTTCGGCGGGGCGAGCAACTGCACGAGTTCATCATTCTGCGCCGCGCTCAGGCGGAAGTGGCCGATGGCGCGCTTGCTCGTGGAGGCTTCAAACTTCAGCGCCACCTTGAGCGTGGCCTCGGGCTTGATCGCCAGCGGTTCTGCGGGAAGGAACAGCACGGCGTGCGCGTCCGTGAGTCCGTTCGTGTCCGCCTGCCAGCCGGTTTCGGGTTTGGCGTCGATGGCCAGCGCGGCCTCGTTGCCGGCCTTTGCGGAGTCGGCGAGCGCCTGCGTGAACTTGATCTTCACCGGCTTGGCATTCGTGCCGGGATAAATGATCGCCGCTTCAAACTCGGAGAGCCGGAAGTTGCCGTCGTCCGCACGGCCCGCCGCTTTCAACGGCAGCGATTCATGCGGCAGCGCCTCCAGTCGAACCGCCGCGAGATTTCCCGCCGCGAGCTTGAGCTTCACTTCGTAAATGTCCTTCGGAGGATTGGTCCCGCTGGCGAGGACGGAATTGTCGCCGCTGATTTTGAACTCCGTGCCGTTCGTTGATTGCACCGACTCCGGCTTCAACATCGTCCAACCCTCGCCGAGCTTGCTGCGCCACTGCGCTTCCCACGCCGGTTGCTTCGCATCAAGTTCCGGCATCGGCGCGTCCAGTTTCTTGCGCCCGTCCGCGAGCATGGTTTTCAACTCACCCTGCCGCCGCGTCTGATCCATCGTGGGCACCTTGATCGAGGGCGCGGGATTCGGCGCGTTGGCATCCATGACCGACTCGTTGAGATTATTAAACAGCGCGTAGAGGCCGTAGTATTCGCTGTGCCGGATCGGGTCATACTTGTGTGTGTGGCAGCGCGCGCAGGTCAGCGTCAGGCCCATCCAGATCGTACTCGTCGTTTCCACGCGGTCGAAGGTGTACTTGGCCTGATACTCCTCCACGATCGCTCCGCCTTCGCCGGTGCTGAGATTGCAACGCACATAGCCGGAGCCAATCTGCTGATCCACCGTCGCCTCGGGCAGCAGGTCGCCCGCGATCTGCTCCGTGGTGAACTGATCGAACGGCATGTTCTTGTTGAAGGCGTTGATGACCCATTCGCGGTACTTCCACAGGCTGCGCTCGGAGTCGATGTGGTAGCCGTGCGAATCCGCATAGCGCGCTGCGTCGAGCCAGTAACGCGCCGCGTGCTCGCCGTAGCGCGGAGACGCCAGCAGACGATCCACAACCTTCTCGTACGCGGCCGGCGACTTGTCGGCGAGGTAGGCGTCCACTTCATCCGGTGTCGGCGGCAGGCCGGTGAGGTCTTGCGTCACGCGGCGCACCAGCGTCGTCTTGTCCGCTTCCGGCGCGGGCTTGAGTTTCTCTTTCTCCAACTTCGCGAGAATGAAAGAGTCGATTTCGTTCTTCGCCCACTTCGTGTCTTTCACGGTGGGAAGAGCCGGACGCTTCGGGGTTTCGTAAGCCCAATGCGTCTGCCAGGTCGCGCCCTCGGCGATCCAGCGTTTGAGCAAATCAATCTGCGTCGCTGTGAGTTTCTTGCCGGTCTTCGTCGGCGGCATGACGTCGTCCTCGCTTTTCGCCGTCACGCGATCCACCAGCACGCTTTTCTTCAAGTCGCCCGGCACGATGGCGAAGTCGCCGGACTTGGCAGCCTTGAAAGCGTCTTCCTTGGTGTCGAGGCGGAGCTTCGCTTTGCGCGCCTGGTCGTCCGGCCCGTGGCAGGCGAAGCAGTTGTCAGAAAGGATGGGCCGGATGTCGCGGTTGAAATCCAGCTTCGCCGTCTTCGGACTGGTGGCGGCGAAAGTCAGCGACGTGAACGCCAGCAGCGCCAGCGCTGACAGCACCGCGCGCGCCCCGCGCGCGCCAGTCTTAATCTCGCAGGCGCCCTCGCCTGTAGGGCGGCAAGCGGGGGCGCTTGCCGGCCGGATGACCGGCTGGGGTGCCTTTCCCACTCTCGTGATTCGTTTCGGCCTCATGGTGTAGTTTTCGGGAATCGCGGAAAGCTAACGGCACCCCGCGTTGAATTACGACGAACTTTTGCGCGCCGGCATTGAAAGTTTCTCGGCGGTCGCCTGTGTTCACGAACCGGCTCTTTCCAAAAACCGCGTTGAAGAGGCGCAGGTGCTCCGTTACGGTGCGCGCCGTGTTAGAAGATCGTTCCTACATGCGCGCCGATCCACATCGTTCGAGGTGGAGCGCGTGGCTCATCCTGATCATCGCGGTGACGGCGTGCTTCGCGCTCCAGCAAATCGCGATGGTCTATTTCGGACGCGCGGGCTGGATTCAGAATTACCTCGGGCTGAGCACGGACGGTTTGAAGCATTGGTTCGTCTGGCAGTTGCTGACGTTTCAATTTCTCCATGTCGGCCTTTTTCACTTGCTCGGAAATCTGCTCGGTCTCTGGTGCTTCGGGCGGTTCGTGGAGGAGCGGCTCGGGACGAACGCGTTCCTGAAAGTCTATTTTCTCTCCGGGGTGGGCGGCGGACTCTTGCAGGCCGGCTTGGGCTTCGCCGCGCCGAATTATTTCGGAGCGACCACCTTCGGCGCGTCAGCCGGCGTGTGCGGGTTGATTTCCGCCTTTGCCATGATGGAGCCGGAGGGGGAAATCCGCCTGTGGGGCATCCTGCCGATCAAGGCGAAACATTTTCTCTGGGGCGCGGGCGGCATCGCGTTGTTTTTCACGCTCGTGCCGGGCGGCGGCGGTTACGCGCACGCCGCGCACTTGGGCGGTTTTATTGCGGGTCTGGCCTTCATGCGCTGGGATTCAAGCCGTCCGGCGATTTCGTGGAATCCGCTGCAAGGCCGCCGTCGCAAACGCGAGCTGGTGCAGGCGGCGGCGAAGATCACGCGCTGGCGCGGCCCGCGCGAAGAAGTCGCGACCGAACTGCGGCCCGAAGAATTCATCAGCAAGGAAGTCGATCCCATCCTCGACAAGATTTCCGCGCACGGCATCCACAGCCTCACGCCGCGCGAGCGGCAGATTCTGGAAGCGGCGCGCGCGAAGATGGGGAAGCGGTAGGGGAAAGTTATCAGTGAAGGAGTAATCAGTAATCATCCACGCCGCGTCGTCCTCAAACTCACTTTTCGCTTCTGCCGTTTTCTGCGCTCGGGTTGAATGCTGGCTTGCGCAAAATGTTAAATCCTAATTCCACGCAGGCGCGCTCGGCTTCAGCAAAGCCGCTCGTCGTCACACGTTGCTGCGGACTGGAAAGTCCGCGCTCCGCGGCCATGAACTCGCTCCGCTGATGGCTTCGCGCTGGGAAAAATTTGGAACCAATGCGCTGACGCGGCTTGCGGATGCCGTGCTCCGGCATCCGCGCTGGTTTTTCTGGCCGCAGTTGGTGCTTTTCGCGGTCTGCGTTTGGTTCACCGTCCTCTCGCCGTGGAAACTGGAGTTCGATCCCAGCCGCGACAACCTCGTGGGCGGCGACAAGAAATATCACCAAAATTATCTCCGCTACCGGAAGGAATTCGTGCTGCCGCGCGAACTCGTGGCGGTGGTCGAGAGCGAGGACCGCGAGAAGAACCGCCAGTTCGTCGAGCGACTCGGTACGAAGCTCCAAGCCGAGACGAACCTCTTCATGGATGTCATCTGGAAAGGTGACTTGAACATGCTCGGCTCGAAGGCGCTGCTCTTCGTGCCGGAAAATGATCTGCGTTCGATGCGGCAAGCGCTGCGGGATTACCGGCCGTTCCTCCAAGAGTTCAGCCGCGCCAACAATCTCGCTTCGCTGTTCTCCGTGGTGAACCGCCAGTTCCTCCACGCCAGCCGCGAGGAAAACGCCGAGACCTCGGCGATGATCAAGGCGTTGCCCGCGCTCGAGCGCATCATCACGCAGGCCAGCGACAGCTTGAAGCGGCCGGGAATGCCGCCCACGCCTGGCATAACGGCGCTCTTCGGCGCGGGCGCGGAGGCGGAGGAAAAGATGTACGTGACCTTCGCGCAGGGCCACTTCTACCTCGTCACGGCGCGCGCGCGCATCGAAAGTCTGGACGAACCGGCGGTGCGCCGCTTGCGCGAACTGGTCGCGCAGACGCAACTCGAAATCGGCGGAGTGAACGTGGGCGTGACCGGCGAACCGGTTCTCGAAATGGATGAGATGGTGCAGTCCACCAGCGACACGACGAAGGCGACCGTCATCTCGCTCGTGCTCGTCGCGCTGATTTTTATCTTCGGCTATCACGAGATGGGGCGGCCCATGAAAGCGAACATCGCGCTGATCATCGGGCTGGGTTACACGATGGCTTTCACCACGGCGGTCATCGGGCATCTGAACATTCTCACCGTCACGTTCGCGCCGATTCTCGTGGGGCTGGCAATTGATTTCGGCGTGCATCTGATTTCGCGTTACGAGGAGGAAATCAGCATCGGCAGCAGCAACGAGGAGGCGTTGCGCAAGGCGTTGATCAACACCGGCATGGGCGTCGTGACCGGCGCGCTGACTACGGCGGGCGCGTTCCTCGCGATGGGCGCGACGGATTTTCGCGGCATCCAGGAGATGGGGATTATCTGCGGCGGCGGGCTGATGATCTGCCTCATTCCGATGATGACGATGCTGCCGGCCATGCTGTTGCGCGGGAAACAACCCGTCATGGATCCCACGCTTGGAGCGAAGCGCGACCGGCGCGAAATCATCGAGAATCTTTGGCTCACGCGCCCGCGCCGCGTCATCGCCATCACGGTGGTGATCTGCCTGGTGGCGTTGATTCCGGCGAAGAAAGTGTATTTCGACTACAACC
>JANOAY010000405.1:0-5661 GCA_031411375.1 Pedosphaera sp.
CAAGTTCCGCATTGTCATGGTCGGCTCGCGCGTGAGCATCTGGCTGAACGGCAAGCTCACTGTGGACCACGCGCTGATGGAAAATTATTACGACCGCAAGACGAGCGTGCCGGTGCGCGGCCCGATTCAGTTGCAGACGCATGGCGGCGAGATTCGCTGGCGCAACATCAAGCTGCGCGAAATCGGCGGCGAGGAAGCGAACAAGATTCTCGCGAGCAAGGGCGGCAAAGATTTTGCGACGGTCTTCAATGGCCGCGACTTCACCGGCTGGGACGGCCCGGTGGACAATTACATCGTGACCAACGGCGCGGTCATGTGCCTGCCGGGCAAGGGCGGCACGATTTTTACGAAGGAACAGTTCAGCGATTTCGTGGTGCGCCTCGAATTCAAAGTTCCGTCCGGCGGCAACAATGGTCTCGCGCTGCGCTACCCCAGCAAGGGCGACACTGCATATCAGGGCATGTGCGAGTTGCAGATCCTCGACGACAACTACGACAAGGTGAGGGGCAAGATTGATCCGCGTCAGGTCCACGGTTCCGCCTACGGCATGGCTGGTGCGCAACGTGGCTACCAGCGTCCCATCGGCGAATGGAACTTTCAGGAAGTGACCGTGAAAGGATCGACCATCATCACCGAGTTGAACGGCACCGTCATCCTCAACACCGACCTCTCGAAGATCACCAACTACATGGCGAACAGCCCGCACCCCGGGAAGAACAACACCAGCGGTCACTTCGGCTTCGCCGGCCACAACGATCCCGTGGCCTTCCGCAACGTGCAGATCAAAAAGCTGTAGGCACCCAGTCTGGCGTTGCTTATGCGGGCCATGGGCCAATCGGGAAAACTCGGGCCGCCCTGCTTGCTCTCGCCCCGTGGGTTCACGGCAATTTCTTGATGGCGACGTTGCGAAATTGAACCGTCCCATGCTCATGCTGGAAGCCGATGGGACCGCGCAGTGGCAGGCCGGGAAGGTCGGCGTCCGCAATGACGATCTGGCCATTGACCACCACGGTCACGCGGCTGCCCATGACTTTCACGCGCATCTCATTCCACTGTCCGAGCGGACGGTCGGCGCGCCGCTGGGGCGTCACGGCGCGGCGCGCGGCTCCCGTCAGGCTCTCTCGGTATTCCCAGAACTCGCCGCTGCCGACGGGATAGCAGAACAGGTTCGCCTGCGCCTTGTAGAGTCCGCGCAGCAGCACGCCGCTGTCGCCCGCTTCGAGCACGCGCTCGGTTTTGCCCGGCACGACGTGGCCGTCCGAGTTGATGACCGGATGATTCGCGAACTCCGGCAAGCCGGGCCAGCGCCACTCGACGAGCAGTTCGAAATCACCGAACTCGCTCGTGCTCCACAAATGATCGCTCACGCCGTCGTGTTCGAGCACGCCGTCTTTCGCCCTCCAGTGCGGTGAGGATTTCCAGCCAGTGAGATCGCGACCGTTGAAGAGCGCGGTGAAACCCTCGGGCGCGGGTTTTGTTTCCGGGCGGCGCGGATCGGTTTTCAACGACGCCACGTAGCCGACGAGGTCGGCAAACTCATCGCGGGTCAGCGCGGCGTGCAGTCCCTCGGGCATCAGCGACAGCGCCATCGGCGTGCGCGATTTCACGGTGGACTTCGGCACGGTCTGCGACCTGCCGAGGGCGTCCACCAGCACGAGATTCTCCGGCGACTCGCCGCGAATCGCGCCGCTCAATGACTCGCCGTCCTTCAACTCCAGTTCCACCTGCTGGTAGCCCTCGCGGATGTTTTTGCTCGGATGAAGAATGGATTCAATCAGCGCCTCCACGCCGAACTGCGCGCCGGCGGTCGTGAGGTCCGGGCCGATGCCCCGCCCGTGCTCGGCGACGGCATGGCAGTTCACGCAGCCGGTGCGGGCGTCGAAAAAAATCTGCTGCCCGCGCCACGGGTCGCCGACGTGCGCCAGGGCGAACGCGCGGTAGTCGTCAGGGGTGAAGGCGGGTTGGGTGCTCGCCTGCTCCGTGAGCAGCGGACTGGCCAGCGCGTCGGAATTTCCGGCGAGAATGCGGCGCAGCGGAACGATGGCTGCGGCTGGCAGCGGCGCGGTGCGAGTCTTTAAGCGCGGCCAGAGTTCCGGCGCGAGCTTCGTGAGGGCGGCGCGGCTCTTGTCCCGTTGCGCGGCCTGCGGGGACGCCAGGCCGTCGAGATAGACGTCGAGCGCGCGGATGTCCGGCAGGTCGAGCAGGCCCGTGAAGGCGGCGGCGCGCGTGACTTCGTTCGACCACGCAGCGACCAGGTCCGGCACGGTATCGCGTTGCCGCGTGGCGGCCAGGGCGCGGACCACGGCGGCGTCCGGCGTGGTGGCGAGCGAACGCAAGGCGACGACGGCGGCCGGTGTGGCGGCCTTGCCGAGTGCCATCAATGCGGCCGGACGCAATGCGGTGTCAGTAGCGGCAATCTTCTTCAGCGCGGCCACCGCGCTCTCGGTCTTTCGCGCGCCGAGCGCGATGACGATCAATCCCGCGCGGTCCTTGGACACGGAAGGCTGAAGCGCGGCGAGCAGGGCGGCTTCAACTTCGGATTGTTTGAAGGCGGCAGAACGCTCGACGGCTTCGCGCCAAAGCTGCGGATCGGCAGCGGTATCGCGCAGCAGCGCAGCGAGGATCGGAGCCGTGGCCGCGTCCTCGAATCCCGCGAGCGCACCGAAAGCGGCGCGACGCACGGCGGGTGCGGCGTCCGATTGCAACAGGCGACGGAGCGGCTCGGCGGCGGTGAGGTCGCGGGCTTGGCCCAGCGCGATGGCGGCGGGTTCGCGAACCGTGGCGGAGTCATCGCTCAACGCGCGGCGCAGACTGGCGAGCGCGGGCGCGGTGCCATCCCAAGCGCGCGCGCGAGCGGGCGGCGGATTGAGCGCGGGATGGTAGAACCACCACTTCCATTCAGCGAGCGGCTGATACGCAAGCCCGGCGATTGCGCGCACGGAGTCGGCGCGGGTCGCGGGAGCGGCGTTGGTGGTGAGCACGGTCAGCGCCTCGACCAGCGGCAGCGAGAAGTTCTCGCGCAACGCGAAGCCCGTGGCTTCGCGGATGCGCGCGTGGTCGCTGCGCAAACCGCCGGCAATGCTCGTCCACGCGGCAGGCGTCGCTTGGCCGATGCGCGACAACGCGGTGAAGGCGGCGAAGCGTGCGAAGAGATCATCGTCCGGCGTGGCGGCGAGCAACGCGGGAACGCTGGCCGGCGCGGCGATGCGCCCGAGCGCCGTCGCGGCGCGCTGCCGGACGGAACGGTCGTCATGCGCCAGTTGCGTCTCGACGGCTTCGCGGGCGGCGGCGACGCGATGTTCGCCGAGCCACCGCAGAGCCTGGCGGCGGACGCTCAGTTCCGGCGAGGCGGCAAGCTTCGTAGCGAGCTCATGCGAACGGGCATTGTCCGGCAAAGCCCAGAGCGCGTGCCAGCGGGCTTTCGGTGCGGCCTGCTCATTGAGCGCGAGCGATTCGAGGGCGGCGCGAGTGGTGCCGATGCGCCGCATCAGCTCGCGCTGCACGGTCTGCCGCTCGCTGCGCAGCGGATGTTCCAGACCGGCGAGCAACGCGGCGTCGTTGACCTCAGACTTGTTGCCGGACGCGAGCGCGGGCCACCAGTCCGGCGCGGCAACGGGAATGGCATTTGTGTAAGTCAGTTTCCACAGCCGGCCCACGGTGACCTGCGCTTTGCTGTCCACGGCCTGCCAGTCGCAGACGTAGAAGCCCGTGCCGTCCGGCGTTTCGTGAATGCCCACGGGCCGGAAATCGCCGGGCGGATCGAGGACGAGTTGTTCATCCTTCACCGTGACAAACGAGCCGCCGCGTCGCGCCAGCTCGACGCGCCGGAGGTTGCGCTGACCGAAGTCGGCGAGCACGAGATTGCCGCGCAGTCCGGCGGGCAGCGCGTCGTTGTTCCACACCAGTGCGCCGCACGCCGCGCCGGGACCGTAATCAGCGAGCATCCAGAGCGTGTAAGGGCGTTGCGGGACGAAGTCGTGCGGGTAGCCGTATGCGCCGCCGTCCACCATGTGGGTGACGCGGCCCATCCAGTTGTGTTCGTCCGTGTTGTCGTAGGTGAACATCTCGTCCTCGGCGTTCATGGCGAGATCGAGAATGTTGCGGACGCCGGTGGAAATGATTTCGAGACCGGAGCCGTCGGGCCGGATGCGCGCCACGCCGCCGCCGTTCAACTCGACGCGCCGCCCGTCCGTACCGGTCGCGCCGTGCAGCCCTTTGTCACCGATGGCGATGTAGAAAAATCCGTCCATGCCCAGCCGAAAATTCGCCGGGATGTGATCGTTCCAATCGCCCGCCCAAGGTTCCGGCAACGTCTGCTCGATCAAGTTCACCGGGTTTTTGCCCACGCCGTTGTCGTCCACGAACACGGTGAACCTCGGGTTGTGCAGCACGTAGAGTTTGCCCTCCAGATATTGCAGGCCGAAGACCGCGTGCAGCTTTTCGGCGAAGACCGTGCGCATGCCGTCCGGGTGCAGGCAGAGGATGCGGCCCTCCGTCACGCTGGCGTTGCGCGAAGCGATGTCCATCGGGTCCTCGGCCACGAAGACGCGGCCATCCGGCGCGGTGCAGACGACAGAGGGATGCTTCACGTCCGGAGCCTGCGCGATGAGTTCCGCGCGCCAGCCAGGCTGGAGCCGAAGCACGGGCGCAGGCGCGGCCATGGCCGCGAAAGAAAACGTCAGCCACACGGGGAGAAGAAAAAGCAGTCGCAATGTCATAGGATAAATCATGCCAATCGGAATAGTCGCCGCGCCTTCCCCGCGCGCGGTAGCGTGGCGTTTCTGGCGAACAGGCCGAAGGCCGGTGTTGGATTCATTTGAATGCAGAAAAGTCCGTTGGCGTGAGCTTGTAGGCGGTGACACCGGAGCGAAGTTTGCCGTTGGCTTCGGTGTCCTTCTCGACGCGAATCCAGTCGGCATCCTGGTGGAACTCACCAATCGACTTCAGAATCGCCGGGATGCTTTCGCCCGCGAGCAGGCAGATGAATTGATCGTTTCCGTCGGCATCCTTCTGCTCCGCGACCCACCAGCCGACGCTGGGCATGCCGTGTCGCTCATAGATCGGCACGGCGAAATCGCGCCAGCGATTCCGGAAGGCGTCGAGCTTGCCGGGCAGCACGGAGTAGATGCGCAGGTCGAAGGCGCGCGGAGTCTTGCTCGTGGTGAAATCAAACTTCGCCTTGGCGTCGGTCGGCATCGCCAGCGTCGTGATCTTGTCCACCGTCATGCCGTGTTTCTTGTTCGAGGCCGCGTAGCCTTCCTTGAACTGCGGGTCCGCGCCGAATTCCTTCTCCTGCTTCTGCAGCTCCTCTTTGCTCGCCGCCGCCATCAGATACGCGAACGTCCCGCCATTCGTCGTGCCGGGCGCAGACCAGTAGCCCGCCGTCTTGATGCCCTGCTTGCGCCGCACCGGCTCCACCGTGTCGCGAAAACGTTCCAACACGCCGTCCATCTTGTTCGAGGTCACGGTGTAGATGCGGAGTTCGTAATATCCGTCGGCCGCGCTGGCGACCGAGGCGAAGGCGAGGACAGTAAGTGCGATGCGGAGAATTCTTGTCATGGTTTGTGGGTTTTCATGGCCGAGCTATCGAGCACAAGCACCCAATCGCCGTCGGCGGGTGGCTCGAAGGGGTGGCGCTTCTGGTCGGTGATTTCGCCAATG
>JANOAY010000406.1:0-3000 GCA_031411375.1 Pedosphaera sp.
CGGGCTTTCCAGCCCTCAGCAGCATATGGATTTCAAAGCGCCTTTCCACAGCGGACGCGTCCGGTTGTCGCGCATGGCTGCTGGCTGGAAAGCCCGCGCTCCCAGGGCGGGCAAATTTCTGTTGGCGCGCGTTTCTTCCAGACGCTTAACTCTCCCCCCTGAATGAAACAGAAAGCTTACGCGCGCGCGGGCGTGGACATCGATCTCGGCAACAAAATGAAGGCCACGCTGCCGCAACTGCTCGCCTCGACGCATCGGCGTGAAGTGCTCGGCAAGGTCGGCGGGTTCGGCGGCCTCTTCGCACTCGACGTGAAGAAATTTCGCGAGCCGATTCTCGTCTCCAGCGTGGACGGCGTGGGCACGAAGCTGAAGATCGCCTTCGAGATGAACCGCCACGACACCATCGGGCAGGATCTGGTGAACCACTGCGTGAACGACATCGCGGTGCTTGGCGCGGAGCCGCTGTTCTTCCTCGATTATCTCGGCACGGGAAAACTGGAGCCGAAGGTGTTCACGGAGATCGTGCGCGGCTTCGCCAAGGCTTGCACCGAGAACAACTGTTCGCTCATCGGCGGGGAGACGGCGCAGATGCCCGGCTTTTACCAGAAGGGCGAATACGACGTGAGCGGAACCATCGTGGGTGTGGTGGAGAAGTCGCGCATGTTGAACGGACAGAAGTCCATCCGCCGCAGCGACGTGGTGATCGGCATCGCGTCGAGCGGTCTGCACACGAACGGTTATTCGCTCGGGCGCAAAATTTTCTTCGAGCAGTTGAAGATGAAGATCAACACGCGCGTGCCGGAGTTGAAAAACACGATTGGGAACGAGTTGCTGAAAGTGCATATCAGCTACGGCCCGCTCGTGCAGCAACTGCTCAAGCGTTTCAATCCCGTTTCATCCGCGCGTCAGTCCATCAAGGGCCTCGCCCACATCACGGGCGGCGGCTTCATTGATAACATTCCGCGCGTCCTGCCGAAGAACTGCGACGTGGTCATCCACAAAGGCTCATGGGACATGCTGCCGATTTTCAAAATCATCAACGAGCGCAGCGGCGTGCCGGAGCAGGAGCTGTATCAGGTTTTCAACATGGGCATCGGCATGGTGGTCGTCGTGGCGAACGAGGCGGCGCACAACGTCCTCGGCGCGATTCGCGCGGCGGGTCATGACGCGTGGACCATTGGCGAAGTGGTGGCCGGCACCGGCCTGTCGCGCGTGGAATAGCCAGCCATGTCCGCCGCCGAAAAATCCAACACCAGCGCGCTGTTCAACATCGCCAGCTACGGCGCGGCGCTGGCCTTCGGCGTGATGGTCGCCACGCTCTTCGCGCTGGAACGCACGCCGAACGGATTGAGTTTTAGGCTCAACGGGATGGCCGTCATCTCGTTCCTCGTGGCCGCGCCGGTGGCGTTTTTTTACTGGCGGCTGATCGCGCGCATGGCCACGGAGCGTGCGCCGGAGCAGCGGCGTAAGAAGTTTATCGTGTTCTCCGCCGGGCTGCTGCTCATCGGCGTGATGGCGTTTCTCTACCCGCTGAAATTTGTTCCGGCGGAGAAGCGCAAGGACGTCTTCGTCGGACTGGCGCTGGCTTTCGGGTGCATCGGCGGCGTGGGCGTGGTGATGCTGAAGGTGCGGAAATTTTTGGAGGCGGACTTGAAGCATTCCGAGGACGAAAACCGGTCCAAGTAGGAAGCCTGTCCTACGCGGCGGGCTGTTTCCGCTCCGTCGCCGCCAGATAAATTCCCGCGAGAATGATCGCGCCGCCCAGCGCCTTGCCCCATGTCAGCGCCTCGCCCAGCAGCCACCACGCGAGCAGCGAGCCGATGACCGGTTCGCCGAGCAGGCACACCGCGATGAAACCCGCGCTGAAGTATTTCGCCGCCCAGTTGTAACTGCTGTGGCCAAGATGCTGGTTGACCAGCGCCATGCCGAGCAGCGCGCCCCAGGTCTTGAGGTTGAATCCGGTCGCGGGCAGTCCCGCCGCGAGCACGCACGCCCACAGCAACAGCGTCGCGCTGGAGTAACAGACGGTGAGGTAGGCGGGCAGCGAGAGCCGCGCGCGCAGCTTGCGACCGAGCAGCAAATAAAACGCGAGCGCCAGGCTGCCCGCGAGCGCGAGACCGTCGCCGAGCAGTGCGCGGCCGCCGCCGGCGAAATCGCCAAAGCCGATGATGACCGCGCCCGTCACGCTGGCGGCGATGCCGAGCCACGCGCGGCGCGACACGCGGTCGCGCGTCAGCCACGGCGTCATGAGGGCGACCCACACCGGCGCGGTGTTCACCAGCACCACGCTGTTCGCGACGGATGTGAAACTGAGCGAGGAAATCCAAGTGGCGAAATGCAGCGCGAGAAAAAATCCCGCCAGCGCGCCAATGCCGAGTTCGCGTTTGGATAATCGGCCGAGTTCCTCGCGACTTTTCCACAGCGCATACGGCAGCAGAACCAACGTCGCGATGGTGAGCCGCCACGCCGCCGTCACCAGCGGCGGCGACTCCGCCAACCGCACGAAGATTGCTCCGCTCGAAACCGCCAGCACGCCGATGATCAGGATGAACGCGGGGTTAAAGCGTGGGCGCTCGGTGGTTGCTGGCATGTTGGTGGAGAGGGTAGCGAGACGAACGTCCCGGTTGCCAGTTCGGAGCGCCAAGCACCGGCCCGGCGCGTTGTGGCTTGCGTGCCTCCATCGCGCCGGGCCGGTGCTCGGCGCTCCAACTTCAATGATTGATCCGAAACTCCGCGCTGGCCAGCAAGGCCCAGAGCAGTTGATCCGTCGCGGCGGAAGGCTCGTGCGAACGGGCGCGCAGGTAGTCGAGCGAACGCTTCATCTCCTCGCGGTCGGGATTTCGTCCGAAGGCGCGCAGGAAAAGTTGTTTCACCTTCGCCTCGTCGGGCAGCGACTCGACTTTCGCCAGCGCGTTGGTCTCGCTGGATTTGGTCAGGCCTTCTAGCGTCTGGCTGTTCGACAGGAACAGCGCTTGGCGTGGCGACGACTGGTTCTCCGTG
>JANOAY010000407.1:0-9504 GCA_031411375.1 Pedosphaera sp.
GAGGTCATCAACCCTGCAAGGGTTGAATCACGGAGCACGAGAACACGGCTTTGATGCAACCCTTGCAGGGTTGGGAAAATGTTTTGGAAGCTAACCCAGGGTAGCCTCGCGGACTCGGCAACCCTGGGCTGGATGATGCAATCCTTTCAGGATTGGAAACGGACTAGTCGAGTTGCGGGTGAGAACAAAGCGGTTGGACGCGCTCCAAATGCCAGCCTCACGTTACAGCGCCACCTGCCCGCTCGTCACACGCGTGAAGTAGCCGCCGCGCGCCTGCAACTCCTCCGGCGAGCCGCACTCGGTCACGCGCCCCTCTTCGATGACCACGATCTTGTCCACGCGGCGGATCGTGCTCAGGCGGTGCGCGACCATCAGCGTGGTGCGGCCACGCATGAGATTGAAAATGCTCTCCACGACTTGCGCCTCGCTCTCGGCGTCGAGCGCGCTGGTCGGCTCGTCGAGCAGGAGGATGGGCGCGTCCTTCAGGAAGGCGCGCGCGATGTTGATGCGCTGCCGTTCGCCGACGCTGAGACGCGCCGCGCCGTCGCCGACCACGGTCTGGTATTGCTGCGGCAGCTTGCTGATGAAGGCGTGCGCGTTCGCGGCGCGGGCGGCGGCTTCGATTTCGGCGGGCGTGGCGTCGGGCTTTCCGAAGGCGATGTTCTCGGCCACCGTCGTGGGCAACAGGATTGGCTCTTGCAACACCACGGCGATTTGTTCGCGCAAATCCTTCAGCTTCAACTCGCGCAAGTCCACGCCGTCGAGCTTCACCGCGCCGGAGTTCGGATCGAAGAAGCGCGGGACGAGATTCATCAGCGTGGACTTGCCCGCGCCGCTCGGGCCGATGAACGCGCAGGCCTCGCCCGGCTTCACTTCAAAGCTCAGGTCGTGCAGCACCAGCCGGTCTTTCTCGTAGCCGAAGGAGACGTGCTCCAACGCCAGCCGCCCCGTGGCAACGAGCGTTTCCGAAGGGGCGGGGAACTTTGAACTCTGAACCTTGAACTTTGAACTTTGAACGGGGCGCGCGTTCGACGCATCGCGAACTTCCTCGGGGGAATCGAGCAACTCGAAGACGCGGCCCGTCGCTGCGAGCGCGTTCGCCGTGGTCGCGCCGACGTGCGAGAGCTGATTGAGCGGCTCATACATCTGCCCGAGATACGTGAGGAAGACGACGAGGCCGCCGACAGTCAGCCGTTGCGCCAAGACCTCGTGGCTGCCAATCCACACAATCGCCGCCGTGCCCGCCGCGAAGACGAGCGAGATGCCGAGCCAGTAGATGAGTTCCCACGCGTGTTGCGAGAGCCGCTGCTTCCGCGCCGTCTCGGCCTGCGTGTCGAAGGCGCGCTGCTGCTGATCCTCGCGCGTGTAACTCTGGATGAGCGGGAGCGCGCTGATGTTCTGCTGCACGAGCGACGTGACCTGGCTGTCCGCCTGTTGCGCCGCCGCGCCGCGCTCGGTCATTTTCGCGCCGAGAATTTTGATGATGGCGACGACGAAGGGAATCGTGGCCAGTGCAATGAGCGTGAGCTTGCCGTTCAACTTCCACATCACGCCCACCATGAGCAGCAACGAGAACGACGCGTTGATGAGCGTGAGCGCGCCTTGCTGGAACAAAGTTTGAAACGAGTACGTATCCCACGACGCGCGGAAGATGAGGTCGCCCATGCGCGCGCTCTGATGAAAGCGCAGCGAGAGCCGTTGCAACGTGGCGAACACGAGGCTGCGCACGCGCCGCAGCCCGCGCAGGCCGACCTGGATGGCGACAAAGTTCTGCGCCGCCGAGAGCAAGCCTTGCGCACCGTGAATGGTGAAGAGCGCCAGCGTGAGCACGAGAATCCATTCCGTCGGGGTGTTGGTCCACGCCGGGAGCCACGCGGGAAAGCCCTTCGCCTGCAACACGCCGTCCACGATTAGCGCGATGGGCCAGGGCTTGAGGACGTTGCCCGCGATGCTCAGGAGACTCAGGCCCAGCACGACGCTGATGCGCCCGGCGTCAGGGCGGAAAAATTGCAGGGCGCGTCGTATGGCGGTCATGGCGCGCGGACACTAATCAGGCGGGCGGCGGCGGGCGAAAGATTTTTCCAGCGGGGCAGGGGAGCGACGGTTTCCGGGCGGCACGAGTTCGGCCTTCGCATCGCGCGGTTTCAACAAGCGTGTCGAGCCGCACCCCGTCCGCCTCTTCCTCCGTTTCCTGCTACCGCATTTGGTCCAGTTCCTGTTTAATCCGTGCCGATGCGGCAACTCTTCGGACTTCTGGCGCGGTGGATCATCCGGCGGCTCATCCGTCTCTACTACCCGAAGATCGAAGTCAGCGGGCGCGAGCACATTCCGCCAACCGGCCCGGTGCTGCTCGTCGCCAATCACGCCAACTCGCTCATCGATCCCGTCATCGTCGGACTCACGGCGGATCGTCCGGTGCGGTTCTTCGCCAAGGCACCGCTCTTCGAGACGCCGGTGCTGGGGCGGTTGATGCGCGCGCTGGGCATGTTGCCGGCGTTTCGCGCGCAAGACGATGGCGCGCAGGTGCGGCGCAATCTCGAATCGCTCAACGTCGGCGCGCTGGCGCTGGCGCAAGCCGCGGCGGTGGGAATCTTTCCCGAGGGCAAAAGTCACGACTCGCTGAAGATGGAACAAATCCGTTCCGGCGCGGCGCGCATGGCGGTGGCGGCGGTCGAGCAGGGCGGGAAGGAACTCAAGCTCGTGCCCATCGGCATCAACTATCAGCGCAAGCAGCTTTTCCGCTCGGCCATCTGGGTGCGCGTGGGACGGCCCATCACCGTGGCGCGGTTTGTCGCGCAGCACGGCGAGGAGCGCAAAGCCCTGCGCGCACTGACCACGGAGATTGAAGCACGGCTCAAGCGCGTGGTGCTGCATCTGAGCGATCCCGCGCTGGAGCCGTTCCTGGATGAACTCGAACTGCTGCTCCCTCCGCCGAAGCGCCAGCACGGACACGTCGCCGTCTCCGCTGTGCGCCAGCGCAAGCGGCTCGCGGACGCGATGAACTATTTCCACGAGCGCGAACGGAGCGGCGGACAGCCATGTCCGTCGGACGCCTCGACTGGAACGACTGCGGACAAGGCTGTCCGCAACTCCAACGTGACGACGATGTCTTCCGCCATTCAGCAATACCGCGCGCATCTCGCGGCGGCGGGACTCACCTCGCGCTCGCCTGTGATGCGCTTTCGCACCTGGAAACTTTTTCTCACGCTGTTCATCGAGGCGCTGTGGCTGGGCTTTTGGTTTCCGGCGGCGATCATCGGCACCGTCTTTCATATCGTGCCCTTCGTCATCACGCGCGCGCTGGCGCGGAAGGTTCAGGACGGGCCGACGACCACGGCCTTGTCGCGACTCGGTCTGGGACTGCCCGTCTACGCGGCGTGGTCTGCGGGCGCGTGGTTTGCCATCCGCAGTTACTTTTTGCCGTGGGTCGCGTGGACGGTGGTGGGGCTGATGCCGCTGGCGGGAGTCTTTGCGCTCACCTACGCGCACCGCGCGCGGGACATCTGCCGGAACTGGCTGCGGCAAATGCTGCTCTTGCTGCGCCCCGGGCAACTGCGCGCGTTGCGGGCGGAGCAGGGGATGTTGCGTGAAAAACTCCGTGAGTTCGTCGGCGAGTATGCGCGCGAGTTTCCGTCGCTCGATGAGCAGCCGAGAAAGTATTCCCGCACGGAGCGCGTCCGTTTCACGCTGCGCTGGGCGGGCATCGTCATCGCGGCGGCGGGGATTTTCATCTGGCAGAACTGGCGCTTCAACGAGAGCGGGCGCGGCGAGCGGATGCACGGTTTGAATCTCGCCGGAATGTCCTCCAACTCGCTGGCGTCGGCGTTGCAGGCGGACGAGACCGCGTTGAGCAACATTGTGGCGGGCGTGGACAATCTGGAAATCCGCACGCGCGTCATCATGGCGGAGTTTGCGAGCGGTCGGCGCAGTTGGTACCGGCAGGCGGATGACGACGCGGTGCGCGCGGAACTGCTGGCCTACGTGAACTACCGCGCCGCGCTGCTGCGCCTCGTGTGGAAGTATCAGGACTACGAGCAGGCCGGCGACGAGGCGCTGCGGCTCCGGGCGTTCCTCGCCAGCTACACGGCGGCGAGCGTGCTCTACGAGGCGTCGGTGAAATTCGTGACGCTGTTCGCCAACGCGCCGGATGCCGTGCGCAAGCTGAATGAAGCCGAGCCGCTCTGGAGCATTCCGCCCGGCCTCTTCGACACCGTGCGCCGCAGCCTCGCCGACGAGGACAACCGCAAACTCATGCAGCGCGCGCAGATTTTTTACCGCCAGCATCGCGATGACTTTGCGCGCCTGAACCTGGCCGTGGTGTCGCCCTTTGATCAGTTCCACGCCGCCATCGCGAAGTCGGAGAAAACTATCCAGCAATCCACGCTCGTGGCCTTGTCGGCGGGCGCGGCCACGCCGTTTACGGATGCGCGGGATACGGGCAAGGAGGCCATCTATCGCGCGCAGACGTTCATCTCGTCGTGGGTCGGCGACACCAAGGTGCGTGAGCCGCACGGTGGCAAATCCCTGATTCAGCCCGCGCACTTGAAAGAACTGACCGACAAGCTCAAGCCCGGCGACCTGATGCTGGAGCGCCGCAACTGGTTTCTCTCGAACGCGTTTCTGCCCGGCTACTGGCCGCACGCCGCGCTCTACGTCGGCACGCCGGAGGATTTGCGCCGGCTCGGACTGGATCGCGATCCACGCGTGGCGAAGCACTGGGCGAAATTTCTGACGCGCGACGACAAAGGCCACGAGCGCGTGATCATCGAGGCGATCAGCGAAGGCGTGGTGTTCACTTCGATGGAGCATTCCGTGGGTGAGGCGGACGCGGCGGCGTTTCTGCGGCCGAACCTTTCGGACGAGCGCATCAAGGAAGTCATCGCGCGGGCGTTCAGTCACGCGGGCAAGCCGTACGATTTCGAGTTCGACTTTTTCAGCTCGGACAAACTCGTGTGCAGCGAGGTCGTCTATCGCGCGTTCGACGGCGACATCTCGCTGCCGCTGGTGGACGTGATGGGCCGCAAGACGCTGCCGCCGATTGAGATCGTGCGCCAGTGCGTGCGGGAGCGGACGAAGCCGCCTGCGCAGTTCAGTTTCGTGGCCTGGCTCCAGAGCGATGAGCGGCGTGGGCGCGTGACGTTCGGCGGCGAGGATGAATTTTACCGCACGGCGGAATGGTCCGGAATGGATTTGGCCCCGCGACGGTGAGCGAGCGGTCTGGCCCCTGGTTTCCTATTTTTCATCAAGGACGCGCATCTCCCGCTGACCGCCGGTGGCGGCTGTCCCACTAGCAGAAGCGCGGGCGGCCCGTCTGCTGCGCGGGCATGAGCACGGCAGATTATCCGTCGGGCCGCTCTGCGCGGCCCGAGTGGTCGCAGCGCAACCAGTCCCATCTTGTTGACACTCACACCTCCGACGGTGTGGCCGGGCGCAGGAACGGCTCCACCGGCATGAGTGTATCGTGGTCGAGAAACGCCGCGCAGACGCGGAAGAATTCCGCCTTTGATTCCACGCGCCGGATGTCGTGCAGGAACCGGCCCTCCGGCTCCACGCCCGCCGCGATGTAATTCAGATATTTTTTCATCTTCTGCACTTGCGACACCTCCTTCACGTCCGGCGAGCAGACGGCTTCGTAGAGTTCGCGGATGTATTCCAGCACGTCGCGTCCGCGCGGTTGGAACAGAGTTTCACCACGGCGATGCTGACGGATTTGCTGGAAGACCCACGGGTTGCGAATGGCCGCCCGCCCGATCATCAGGCCCGCCGCGCCGGTGAGCCGCAAGACTTCCTCCGCGCGCGCGGGCGAATGCACGTTGCCATTCGCCAGCACGGGACACGGCAGCGCCTCGACCGCGCGCGCGATGAAATCGTAATGCACTTCCGTCCGGTACATTTCCAGCACCGTGCGCCCGTGGACGGTGAGCAAGTCGAGCGAGTGTCGCGCGAAGATTTTCAGCAGTTCATCGAAGCCCTCCATCGTGTCGAAGCCGAGGCGTGTCTTCACCGTGAAGCGGCACGGCGGCTGAATCGCCTCACGCAGCGCGCCGAGAATCGCGTCCACGCGCTTCGGCTCGCGCAACAATCCGCCGCCCGCGCATTTTTTGTACACGATGGGCGCGGGGCAGCCGAGGTTCAGGTCCACGGCGACGATGGGCAGTTGCTGAAGCTCCTTCGCCGTCCGCACCAGCGCCTCAATGTCGTTGCCGATCATTTGCGCGACGACGGGCTGGCCGGTTGGATTCTCCAGGACGGATTGGAGAATATGTTTCTCCAGATGCGACGTGGCGTGGACGCGGAAGAACTCCGTGTAATAGACATCCGCCCCGCCGTGCCGCGCCATGAGCTTCCAGAACGGCAGATCGGTCACGTCCTGCATCGGCGCGAGCGCGAGCACCGGCTCGCCCGGCGCGTGGAGAATCCATGAAAGCATCCGCCCGGAGGATGCGGGGGCGCGGATAAATTCCAAAACCCAAAATCCAAAGCCCAAACAAATTCCAATCGGCGGAAAGTTGCCTGCGTGAGTCGGCGTGGGAAAAGCGGCGCTCCCGCCCCGCCGCACCGTAGTGTTTTGCAGTTTGAATTCTGGAGTTTGTTTGGATTTTGGATTTTGTCCCCGCCCGTCTTCTTGTTACCGTCCCGCCCCTGATGAATGTCCTCCGTCACACCGACCCGGATTTCGCCGCGCAACTGCGCCGCGTCACGGGCGCGTCCGAGCTGTTCGACCGCGCGGTCGAAGAGCGCACGCGCGCCATTCTGGAGGCCGTATATGCGCGCGGCGACGCGGCGGTCTTGGAATTCACCGAACGCTTCGACGGCGCAACGCTCACCACCGAGCAACTGCCCGTGAAGCAGGCGGAACTGATGACCGCCTCGCTCAAGGCCGACGACACGCTGCGCGACGCCGTGGAGACCGCGCGCAAAAATATCGAGACGTTCAGCCGTCGTGCGCTGCGTCGCGGTTGGTCGGCGACGAATGCGCAGGGCGGGCGCGTGGGCGAGAAGTTTGATCCCTTTCAACGCGTCGGCATTTACATCCCCGGCGGCACCGCGCCGCTCATGTCCACCGCGCTGATGACCGTGACGCTGGCGAAGGTCGCAGGCTGCCCCGAGATCGTCGTCTGCACACCGTGCAACGTGGCGGGCGAGATCAACCCCGCGCTGCTCTACGCCGCACGCGCGGCAGGGGCGACGGAGATTTACCGCGCGGGCGGTGCGCAAGCCATCGCCGCCATGGCCTACGGCACGGCGACCATTCGCCACGTCCAAAAAGTTTTCGGCCCCGGCAACGCCTACGTTGTCGCGGCCAAGCGGTTGCTGTTCGGCCACGTCGCCATTGATCTGCTGCCCGGCCCGAGCGAGGTGCTGGTGCTGGCGGATGATACGGCGGACCCGCGCTTCGCCGCCGCTGATTTACTGGCTCAAGCGGAACATGGCTCGGGCCACGAGCGCGTGTGGTTGATCACTACTTCCGCGAAGCTGCTTCTCGCGGTGCAACGAGAAATCAAAGCTCAATTGCCAAAGCTCAAACGGCGTGCGCTCATCGAACGCGCACTGAAAAACAACGGCTGGCTCATCCATGTGAAGTCTATCGCCGACGGCGTGGCGCTGACGAACCAGCTCGCGCCCGAGCATTGCGAAATCATGACCCGCCAGGCCGCGAAAGTTGCCGAGGGCGTGGTGACGGCGGGCGCGATCTTCCTCGGAAATTTTTCACCGACCGTGCTCGGCGACTACGTGGCCGGCCCCAGCCACACGCTGCCGACGGGCGGCGCAGGCGCGGCCTTTGCGGGCCTGACCGTGGATCAATTTCAACGCCGCACCAGCGTGGTCGAGTATTCGCGCGGCGCGTTGAAAAAATCTTTGCGGACCGTGGATGTCTTCGCGCAAGCGGAAGGACTGGACGCCCACGGACGCTCCGCCAGCATTCGCATAAAATAATGAACCTCCAATCCATCGAGTTCTGGCTGGTCGCGCTGATCCTCACCATCGTCGTGGTCGGCGGCTTCGGCCTCTTCGTGCGCTGGTGTACTTACAGCCCCGCCGTGAGCCGGGATCAGCTCGATAAAATGCGCGTGGGCATGACTACCGCTGAAGTCGTCGCCATCCTCGGCCAGCCGCGCATCAGCCGCTGGGCGACGGGTAAAAAAAATCTGACGTGGATCTACGGCATGCCGATGAAGCGTCATGCGCTGATCCTGGAATTTAATTCTGAGGACAAAATGGTGAGCTTTGCCCACGGCGTGCCGGGCGAGGGCCACCGCCGCAATCCTTTCCCCGACGCATGAAGCCTGAGCGCCTTGTCCGTCCGCTGGTTCGCGCGCTGCACCCTTACGTTCCCGGTGAACAGCCGAAAATTCGCGGACTGATCAAACTCAACACGAACGAAAATCCGTATTCGCCCTCGCCGAAAGTTTTGCGCGCGGTCCAAGCGGCGGTGGACGAACGGCTGCGGCTCTATCCGAATCCCACCGCGTCGTTGCTGCGCGAGAAGCTGGCGAAGCTGCACGGCTGCCGTGCGGAAAACATCATCATTGGCAACGGCTCGGATGAATTGCTGGCGCTGGCGGTGCGGGCGTTCGCGGAGCCGGCTGGCGCGCGGCGCGCGAGCCAGAGCACCGTGCAGTATTTCACGCCGAGCTATTCGCTTTATCCCGTGCTTGCCGCCACGCACAGCGCGGCGGTGAATGCGGTTCCTCTCCAGCCTGACTTCACCTTGCCGTCACTTCCGTCCTTGAAAAAGAGCGCGTGGGATTTCCAGGCCGCGCTCTCTTTGGTCACCACGCCAAACGCGCCGAGCGGTCGCGGCTACAGCACGACGGAACTGGATCAACTCTGCCGAGCGCAGCGCGGCGTGATCGTGCTCGACGAAGCCTACGTGGACTTCGCGCCGGAGAACGCGCTGGCCCTCGCGCTGAAACATCCGCACGTCATCATCGCGCGCACCTTCTCGAAGGCCTACTCGCTCTGCTTCCAGCGCGTCGGCTACTTCGTCGCGCATCCCGTGCTCATCGAGGCGCTGGACAAGATTCGCGACAGCTACAACGTCAACGGCCTCGGCCAGATCGCCGCGCTCGCGACGCTGGACGACCTGCCGTATTACCGCCGCAACTTTCAGCGCGTCATCGCCACGCGCGAGCGGCTCAGTGCGGCGTTGCGCGAACTGGGTTTTGAGGTGCTGCCCAGCTCCACCAATTTCATCCTCACATGTCCGCCGAAATTTCCCGCGTCCGAGTGGCTCGAGAAATTGCGCGCGAAGAAAATCCTCGTCCGTTGGTTCAAGCAGCCGGAGGTCAGCGCGTATCTGCGCATCACCATCGGGACAGATGCGGAAGCAGACGCCTTGATCAAAGCCGCCCGGAAGCTGGTGCGCTGAAGCGATCCTGGGATTTCGCCGGAGCACAGCTTCGAGACGCGTGCGCCATCCCGGACGCGACTCGAAACCCGCAGCGTTCAAACTCGTCGGGGCGATATGGACTGCGCTGGCAAGCGGAGCACGACACCGCT
>JANOAY010000408.1:0-1611 GCA_031411375.1 Pedosphaera sp.
TTGTTCTGGCGGCTGACGCGGATGATCTCGTCGCCCTTCGCGCCGGGGATGGCGGTGACGCCGAGCTCGCTCCACTTGGTGGTCTTGCCGGTCGCGCCGTAGATGTCGCCGAGCTGTTCCATCGTGATCTCGGTCATCGGATTGTCCTTGTGGACATAGATGGAGAGGGCGTCGAAGCCGACCACGAATTCCTTCGCGTCGAGCTGACGCTTCTCCTTCAGCTCGGCCTTCTCCTTGTCTTCCATGTGGCGGCTGCTGTTGGCGAGTTCCGCCGTGCCGTTGATCAAACCTTTGATACCGACGCCAGAACCGCCGCCGCCGACTTCGATGACGACCGTGTTGTCAATCGCGCCGTAGGCTTCGGCCCACGCGGCGGCGAGGTTGACCATCGTGTCCGAACCGATGTTCGCGACAGTGGTTTTCTTGCCGGCAGACGCTTCGGTTCCGCCGCCTGCGCCGCTTTCAGATTTTCCGCAGCCGACGAGGGCCGCAGCCGCCGCAAGCGCCAGCGTGGTGGTGATGAATGTGTTTTTCATGGTGTTGTTTATCCGTTGTCTCCGACCAGTGCTTGAACGAGTTCGCGCACATGGGTGTTGATGTATTGGAAAGTCT
Organism: Pedosphaera sp.; assembly: GCA_031411375.1. Classification (GTDB taxonomy): domain Bacteria; phylum Verrucomicrobiota; class Verrucomicrobiia; order Limisphaerales; family SIBH01; genus JANNGC01. The sequence continues at coordinate 613 of JANOAY010000408.1, forward strand.
CCTCGTAGGCGTCGCGCACGTCGGCCAGCGAGCCGGGACGCGAGGACGGATCGGCGACGGTCCAGTCCAATCCCACCGTCTTGGTCGGCGGCGGCGGGAAAACTTTTTGCGCGGGTTTGGCCAGCGCGATGATGACGTGGTAGTGCTCGAGATTGAGAATGTGGCTCACCGGCTTGGTCGTCTGGCGCGAGATGTCCACGCCCTTCTCCTGCATGAACTCGGTGGTGCGCCAGTCCACGGCCCGCGCTTCGAGTCCGGCGCTGGTGAAGAGAAAGCCGGGCTGGTTCAAACTGTTCGCAATGCCCTCGGCCATCTGGCTGCGGCAGGAATTGTTCTCGTCCACGAAGAGCACGCGCAGCACCTCGGCCCCGCGATGTTTCATGTATTCTCCCGTACACATGTAGAGCGTTTCCTCGCAGATGTTCTTGGCCTGGTCCGCCACGCGCTCGTAACGGCGCGCGATGGTCTGGAGCGGCGTGAGCGCGGTGATGGGAATGACGCCCGCCTGATTCAGCCGCAGCAGCTCCGCGTCAATTTTGTTGCGCAGCAAATCCGCCCGGTCCTCCTCGGCCATGCTGACGCGCGCGAGTTGAGGGTCTTGTTCGAGGAACGCCTTCACGGAATTCGCGAGCATCGGAATGGAAACCTCGGCCAGCGCGGTGAAATCTTGCAGCGGCAATTTGTCGTGGACGGAACTGACCTTGAGCACCTGGCGCGCGACGCTCTCGGCGTAATCACCGATGCGCTCCAGCTCCAGATTGATTTTGATCGTGGCGTAGGCGAAGCGCAGGTGCTTCGCGACGGGCTGCTGACGCACGAGAAATTCCAGACACAGGCGGTCGAGCTCCTTCTCCAGTTATGAAATCACCGGCAACAAACGCGCCGCTCGACGTGGCCCGCTGAAAGTACTCCCGGTCGGCGATTGACAGGCCCGGGGCGGCGCCATCGAGCGACAGGCAGTCAACCCACCCAAGTGCCGTGGCGCGGCCGATCGCCGCA
>JANOAY010000409.1:0-2509 GCA_031411375.1 Pedosphaera sp.
GACGTGAATCCACCGCGCCTTGTCGCCACCGTCGGCATTGTTCTCGCCGGCGAAGAGATTGCCGAATTCGTCGAAGGCGAGTTCCTGCGGATTGCGCAGGCCGATGCACACGACTTCAAATTCCGTCCCGTCCTGGTTGCAGCGAAACACTGCGCCGGAATCCGCGAGCGCCTCCATCGTCAGTCCCGGCCACTTGTCCACGATCTTGTCCCAGAGATTCGTGCTCGTGCCGCGGTCGGCGATGGAGAAATAGATTTTGCCGTCCGGCCCCATCTTCAATCCGTGCATGTCGTGGCCGCCGAAGGCGATGTGGACGCCGAAGCCGTTGAGCAAATTGGAAATGACGAATGACGAATGACGAACGTGCGGATTGATCGGCATGGAGAGTCTCGGCACTCCTTTCGACATTCGTAATTCGTCATTCGACATTTTCCAAAGGTCGGGAATGCAGGTGAACCACACCTCGCCCTTGCGCGCGAGCACGCCCGCCGCCACGCCGCTGGTGATGCCGTCGAAGCCCTCGGCCAGCGTCGTGGCCACGTCGGCGCGACCGTCGGCGTTCGTGTCCACGAGCAGGCGGATGCGCTCGGATTGCACTTCGAGATCGTGCCAGTCCACGGTGCCGTCGCGGTTGTGGTCGGAGAGCAGGTTGCGCTTGGCTTTCAGGAAATCCGAGAGCTTGGAATTCGTGGATGAGAGCGTGGAGCGGAAAAAATTCGCGCGGTCTTCGACGGTGCGGAACGAGTAGTCCGCGTCCAACCACTCGCCCAATCCACGAATGTCGAACACCGACGTGCGCCGGCGATTCGACTCCACCACGTAGCAACGCCCGTGCTCATCGAAGGCGAAGCTGACGACGTTCGCCAGCATCGGCTCGGCGGCGAACAGATCGATCTTGAAGCCGGGCGCGGCGCGGAACTTCCGAATCGCCGTCGCCGCGTCGTCGGTGGCTCCGGCGGAAGTGACGGCGTTCACGTCCGCCTCGGCGGCGGGCAGCGTGAGCGGAGCCACCAGCGCGAGCAGAACAATCCAGCGGCGCGAAAGAGAACATTGCATGGCGCGAGATTTAACGAGCGGCGCGATCCGTGCAATCTCTCACCGCAATGCAGCCGGCAATCCTCGCGCGTCTTGGCGGGCGTGGGAAAAGCGGTCACTTTAGCTGATTCTACGCGGACGGTGCGGCAGGGGAAACCTCACCGCATCAAGTCGCCAAGCCACGCCAGCCTCCGTGGGAGGTTCAACCCAACGAAGAGCTGCTCACACCAACAGCTTCTCCACCACTTCCCCCTCCACATCCGTCAGGCGGAAGTCGCGGCCCTGGAAACGGTATGTGAGCTTCTCGTGATGGAAGCCGAGCAGGTGCAGGATCGTGGCGTGCAGATCGTGGACGTGAACTTTGTCCTTCGTGATGTTGAAGCCCAGTTCATCCGTCTCGCCAATGGTCACGCCGGGCTTGATGCCGCCGCCGCTCATCCACATCGAGAACGCCTGCGGATGATGATCGCGCCCCAGCTTGCGCCCAAAGTCCGCGTTCGACTCGACCATCGGGGTGCGCCCGAATTCGCCGCCCCACAGCACCAGCGTGTCGTCGAGCAGTCCGCGCTGTTTCAAATCTTTGATCAGCGCCGCGCTGGCTTGATCGGTTTTCTTCGTCTGATCTTTCACGCCGGGGACCACGTCGCTGTGATGGTCCCAGCCTTCGTGGAACAATTGCACGAAGCGCACGCCGCGTTCGATGAGCCGGCGCGCGAGCAGGCAGTTCATCGCGAAGCTCGGCTTGCCGACCTCCACGCCATACATCTTCAGCGTCTCGGGCGATTCCTTTGACACATCCATCAGTTCCGGCGCGCTGCTCTGCATCTTGAACGCCATCTCGAAGGAGTTGATGCGCGTGGCGATCTCGGGGTCGCCCATCGTCTCCAGCTTTTGCTCGTTCAAGTCCTTGATCAAATCCAGCGTGCGCCGCTGCATCGTGTCGGTGATGCCGGCGGGGTTGGAAAGAAACAGCACCGGGTCGCCGCTTTTTCGAAACGGCACGCCCTGATAAATCGTCGGCAAAAATCCGCCGCCGTAGAGCGCCGCGCCGCCGCTCAGGCCGTTGGCGGAATTCATCACCACGAAGCCCGGTAAATTCTGCGACTCCGTCCCCAGCCCGTAGAGCGCCCACGCGCCGAGGCTCGGACGGCCAAACTGCGACGAGCCGGTCTGCATCAGCACCTGGCCGGGCGCGTGATTGAAGACATGCGTGTTAATGGACTTCACGATGGCGATGTCGTCCACGACCTCGGCGAGATGCGGCAGCGCCTCGGAAATTTCCGCGCCGCACTTCCCGTGCCTGGCGAACTTGAACTCGCTGGCGTAGAGCGCGGCGTCGGGCTTGATGAAGGCGTACTTCTGGCCCTTGAGAATCTCCGGCGGCACGGACTGGCCGTTATATTTTTTGAGCGAAGGCTTGTAGTCGAAGAGGTCAAGCTGGCTCGGCGCGCCGCCCATGAAGAGGTAGATGACG
>JANOAY010000410.1:0-3004 GCA_031411375.1 Pedosphaera sp.
CTCTTTCCAGTAGGCGGCTGTGCAAGTAGAATACGTCACCTGGGTATGCCTCACGTCCTGGAGGTCTGCGAAGTAGCAACGACACTTCGCGGTAAGCTATGGCGTGCGCCGAAATTTCTTTCGCAAAAGATCGCGCGCGGCGTGCTGGCCTTTCAGCGCGACCCAGCGCAGCGCATCACGCTCGGCGATTTGAGCGCGACGGTGGACTGGGGCTTCGCACCGGACTACGTCGAGGCCATGACGCGCATCCTCGCGCTGCCGGCGGCGGACGAATTCATCATCGCCACCGGCCAGCCGCACACGGTCGAAGATTTTCTCCGCATCGCCTGCGAACACGTCGGCGTGAACTGGCGCGACGCGGTGCAAACCAAGCCCGGCCTGTTGACGAAGAAATCCGCGCTGCTCGTCGGCGACAGCACCAAACTCCGCCGCGCCACCGGCTGGAAACCGAGCGTGACCTTCGAGGAAATGGTGCGCTCGCTCGTGGACGACGCCCGCACAATCACCTGCTAATGCCTCGCGCCCTTAAAGTCGAAGACTGCCTCTGGGTTCGCAGCCCGAACTCGGAGCACCCCATCTTCCGTCCCATCACAGCGGCGCTCGAAGCGCGCGGCGCGCAGACGTTCTCGCTGAAGATGAAGGCCGACCCCGCGTCGCTGCCGAAGCTCAAAGAGATTCTGTGGAAAACGGGCAAACACGTCATCCTGCACGGCCTGCTGCCGGAGGAACTGCGCGCCATCCAGCCGATTCTCGCCGAGCGCAAGAATTTCTCGATGGCGCTGATTGACTGGTGGACCAGCCCGTGGTGGTACACGCGCCATGCGGAGTATCTGCTGTTCAACCTCTACAACGGCATCGCCATTCGGAAGGGACTCGCGACCTTCGGCAACGGGTTCAAGGCCCCGCTGCTCTCCGCGCCGGAGATGATGATCCCGTTCCACATCGCCAGTTCCATTCTGCGTGCGCCCGCGCTCATCGCGGCGCCGTTCCGCGAAATGATTCAGCGCCGCCGCCGCGAGCTGGATAATCGCGACCCGCAGCGCCTGCTCTATTTCCCCATTTCCAGCAACACCAGCGACGTGCCTTCTTGGACACCCGCGCCGGACGAATACGATTTCTCCAACACCGGCGCGACCTACGGCATCTGGCACATGCGCGACGCTTACGCGCCCGCGCGCTACGATTTCGCGAACATCTACAAGGACCGCGAGTCGCTGATTGATGGCATCAAGAAATTCGAGAACGCGCCCTACAAAGTCTTCGACCGTCGCGGGCGCGCGCGCCTGACGTGGGCGGAATACTGCCGCACCGTGCAGCGCAGTCGCTACGCCATTGCCACCGGCGGCGTGCATGAGGCGTCCATCCCCAAGTATCTCGAATACGTCTGCCTCGGCACGCCGGTGCTGGGCCGTCCGCTGCCCTACGAATATCCGCTGCTACGCTCCTGCATCTTCACCGTGGATGCGATGCACGCCTCGCCGACGGAATTGAAATCCAAGCTCGACGAAGCGCTGGCTGCGCAGCCGAAGCTCCGCGAGAACTGCCTCGCCGTGCGTGAGAAGTTGATCGCGCTCTACGACTCCCAGGCCATTCTCGATCTGCTTCAGGCGCAGTTGGATGGAAAACCGATCCCGTCTGACTACGTGAGCATTTCCGCGCCGCATGGGGCAGGCCGTTGAAGCGGCCTGAAGTCGCGCTCCGCCTAGTGGGGCAGGGCAGGGGTGGCGCATGTCGTTGGGGTAACCAGCTTCAATCCTCTCTGCGCTAAAAACGGAAACGAAGCGGAAACAGATTGTCGCCTGCGATGGCTGACGCTTTTCAGATTGTCACCCGCCCGTCTGCCGCCGCCGTTTTTGCAGGTGACGTGGTTCCGTCGTCCATGCTCAATGGCGATTACCCAGGCCTCGTGCTCCCGCACCAGGTTAATAGACACAGTAAAAGTTAAAGCGACCCGCCGGCGCACGACGGACATCCGCAAAGCGCACACGGTGAATCAAAGCGTCGCGAGCCAGTGCCTGCACTGCGGCCTCCACTTCGTCGAGGAAATCATCGCCGAGACCTTCTTCGCGCTCGTCGTACCAGAGGGCGGCTTCGAGCGCGTCGTGCTCAGCGGGACGCAGCTTTTTGACGGCGAATTTCATGCAGGCGTTGAAGCACGCGGTCAATGGTGCCGTCCCAAGGTTCGAGCAGTTCGGGATGGGCCAGGGCTTGCTCGCGGCGGCGGAGAATCTCGGCCTGCTGTTCCGCCGTCAGTTCGTTATCATCGGCCCCCAGATCGTCACGGTGCTCCTCAAACCAGCGCGCGAACTGCTTTTGCTCCTCGGGGGCGAGCGAGAGAATCGAAGATTCAAGTTGCTCCAAGCTCATGGCCGGAGTTTAGCCGCGCCGCCCGCTGGCGCAAGAACACGGTGCGAGTCACGCCACATCTATTTTAGTGGTCATGCCCCGCCGCCGCCTTCTGCATGGGCGCAGGCTCGGCGCTGGCTTGCAGGAGCGCGGCCTTGTCCTTCACCACCACGAGCTGGCCGAACATCACCTTCCAGTGCTCGGGGAACGTGCAGACAAATTCATTCGTGCCGGTGCGCGTGGGCGCGGTGAGCTTGAGGGTTTCCTTCTGGCCCGGTTCCACGAGCTTCGTCGCGGCGAGAATTTTGTTCGCCACGTTGCGGCCCGCTGGAACGAAGGCGCGGCCTTGGCGGTCCAGCGCGCTGGGCTGCATCTTGTCCGCGAGCGCGCCGATTTCCTCGCGCGCGCCGGGCGTCGTGACCACGAGGTTGTGCGGCATCATGTCGTCATTCTCGAAGATTATTTCAAACGGCTTCCCTGCCTCGACCACGATGCGGGTGAGGTCATAGCGCATCTGCTCGCGCACCGTCTTGATCACGAACACGCTCACGCCGAGGTCGAGCAATTCCCCGCGCACGCGCGCCGAATCCGCGGCGGGCAGGAGCGTCGCCAGATCCATGCCGACCTGCACCGTCTCAATGAAGTCCTGCTGCGTGCG
>JANOAY010000411.1:0-8700 GCA_031411375.1 Pedosphaera sp.
GAACCGGCAGGCGGGACGCCCGCCGGACGGGTGGCAGCCGAGACGGCTGCCCCACTAACTTCGTGACGGCCCTGGGCCGCCTGTCGCCGACTGCCGGATTTCTTCTCGCGTGAAACCGGCTTCCAAGCCACATTCCCCCGAACCTAATCGCCATGCCCTTGCGCCAAATTAAAATCGCCGTCTCGCTGGTTCTCATCCTGGCGGCCGTGGCGTTGCTCGCTTCCCGCCACTATTTTTCCACGCCAAATATCGAGGCGCGTCCGCACGCCGGCATCGGCGGTGCGCTGGCGGAGCGCGTGATCCAACTCGGCGGCAAGGGGCGCATTGCGCTCATGGTGCCGGACACCTCGGAGGGAAAATTTCCCGGCGCGGCGATTCAGTTGAAAGCGTTTCACGCGGCGCTGCGGCGCGCGAACCTGACCGTCACGCTCACGAACCTGGTGAAGATTGATCCGAACCGCGTGCTCCGTGCGCCGCCCGGCGACTTCGCGGACTTGCTGAGAAAATTCACCGACGCGGACGTGGTGGTCTCGCTCCTCGGCCCGCCGGTCTTGAACGGCGACCAGAAGGCGCGCGTGGGCGAGAAGCACCCGAAGATTATTGCTGTTTGCACGGGCGACCTGCCGAAGCAGGTGAATTTGAAAACCATTTTCTCGGAGCAGTTTCTGCACGCCGCCGTCATCAGCCGCCCCGGCGTGGGACTCACGCCGCCCACCTCGGAGAATCCGGCGGACTGGTTTCAACATTACTTTCTCTGGGTCACGCCGCAGAACTTGGCGGATTTGCCGGAGGGCGGAGTGAAGTGAAAACTTTGCCAGACAATTTTCCGCAGATTCAGGACGGCCATAGATTTCTTGTCTCATCGGCGGCATTCCTGAATCAGCGGGAATCAAAAAAACATTCCTCGAAGCCGTTCGTGCGTGCCAATCATTCGCTCCGCGCCTTCGCCTTCCCTGATTTGCTCCTCGTGGTCGCCGTGCTGTTCCTGCTGCTCGCGCTGGCGCTGCCGATGTGGTCGAACGCCCGCGCGCGCGGACGGCAGTCTGTTTGCCAGGCGAATTTGAAAAGCATCTCCGGCGCGCTGCTGAACTTTGACCAGAGCGAAGGCCGCCTGCCGCAGGAAACGCCCGGCATGAAGGGCGCTCTCTGGTGGTTCTACAAAGAATTGATCAAAGGCGACCTGGGGTTGAAGGGTTTGTCCTCGCCGGCGGACAAGGTCTTCGCGTGTCCGGACGACCGGGGCTACGAGGACAAGAAGCCGTTCCGCTCGCTCGCGAAATTTGACTACGGCAGCTACAACTTCAACGGCGTCAATCTGCCCGGCGTACCGAACATCGCGGGCCGCGCGACGAGCAGCATCAAAGACCCGGCGCGCACGCTGCTGGTCATGGAGTGGACGGCGCACGCGCCGCTCTCGTGGCACCGCAGCCGCACCGGCAAAAAGAATCATCCCTTCTACAACGATGCCGAGAGCGTGGTCGGCTTCGTGGACGGACATGTGGATTTCATCCCGATCTATTTTGACGGGATGAACGCCGCCTACACGCGTGACCCAATCCCAGGCTACAAATACAAGTACGGTGCTGACTGAACTCCGGCCCATGCTCTTGAACGTCCAGAACGTGTCTGAACTTCGCAGACTGAATCGCGGGCCTTCCGCAGGTGCTGCTCGTGAGTTCGATGCTCCCACGGAAAGGAGCACCGGACAGCCATGTCCGGTGAAGGTGATGGGCAAAAATGAATCCACCTCTTCACCAAAAGATGAACAGCGGACTCGGCGGTCCGCTGCTCCTGGCGGTTGTGCCGCAGGTCTTCGGGAATCGCGCTTTTTGACGCGTGTGATCTTCGTCATGATCCTCTGCGCCGCCTTTTTCACCTTCATGGCTCGCGCGAACGTCGTCGTCACGCCTTGGGTTCCCATCTTCAAAGGCATTGAGCGCGCCCTCGGCACCAACACGCCCACGACCTTGTTCACGAACAATGGCGCGGCCTACACCAACTCCACGTTGCAAGTTGCGACCTGTCTGCGCATTGATCTGCAAGACCCGGACGTGCGCCTCTTCACCAGTCCGCGCGCGACGAATTACGTGCTCGAATCGAGCGAGACCTATTCGATCAGCGTGAGCAATTTCATCAAGAAGTACGGCGTGCAGGTCGCGAGCGTCGCGAATTTTTACCAGACCTTCAGCGGCGGCAACTGGACCAGCGACCCCGCGCTCGACGGTCTGCCCAGCCGCATCTTCGGACTCTCGATTTGCACGGGGCAGGTGGTGTCGGTGCCGGACTTCGGGCCGGACAGCAACAACCGTTACGCCTCGATGCTGTTCACCACGAGCAACACGCCGTCGCTCGCCTTGAGCAACGCGCCGCCCGGCACGAACACCGCCGGCATCTACACCGCCGTGAGCGGCTACTACGCGGTGCTGACCAACGGCGTGATCATCGGCAACACCGCGCTCGTCGCGACCTTTCCCGATCCGACGTTTCATCAGTTGCAGCCGCGCACGATCTTCGGGCTGTCTGCCGACCGACGTTACCTTCACATGCTGGTGATTGATGGACGCCAGCCCGGCTACAGCGACGGCGCGAACGACACGGACATGGGATTCTGGGCGCTGCAATTCGGCGCAACGGACGGCGTGGCGATGGATGGGGGCGGCTCGGCGGCGATGTACATGGAGAACTGCACGGGTGGCAATCCGCTCGCGCTGACCAAGTCCAGTTACGTCCCAGCCTCGGGGCGTGAACGCATCAGCGGCTCGCTGCTCGGCGTGTTCGCGCTGCCGTTGGAAACTTTCGTCAATCACGAGACCGTTACGCCCGGCACGACGACAGCGACCATTACTTGGAAGACTTTCACGCCCGCCAGCACGCAGGTGGAGTACGGACTCACCATCGCGCTCGGCACCTTGACCACGTTTGATCCTGCGCCGGTGACGAACCATCTCGTGACGCTGACCGGGCTGCTGCCGGGCCAGCGTTATTTCTATCGCGCTCTCTCCCTCGACGGCAGCATCCCGCACGCGTCGGCGTGCAGCGCGCTTCCGTTCTCGACGACGAACTTCGCCAGCGGCGTGCTCGTGCCGCTGAACGCGACCTGGCGCTACACCACGGGCAATCTCGACGGCGTGAACTGGACCGCGCCCGCCTACAACGACGGCGGCTGGTCGAACGGCCCGGCGTGTTTGTGGGCCGACAACCGCACCGGCTCGACGCTCACCCCGTACACGAACAGCGTGCCAAATTTCGCGACCGGCACGCGGATGCCTGTGAACCCGGCGAACCTGCCGTATCCGTTCATGACCTACTACTTCCGGCAGACGTTCGTGTACTCGAATGACGTGGAAGGGTTGACCCTCACCTTCTCCAACTTCCTCGACGACGGCGCGTTGTTTTACCTGAACGGCGCGGAAATTTTCCGCACGAACCTGCCGGCGGGAACAATTACGAACGACACCTCGACGCTCGCGGTGGTGCCTTGCTCGCACCCGCAGATTCCCGGCAGCGCGACGTGTCCGCTCGTCTTCACACTGACCGGGAGCGCGTTGAGCAATCTGGTGTCGGGGACTAATTATTATGCGGTGGAACTGCACAATTTCCGTCCCGGCAATCCCAGCGCGGATGTGGCGTTCCAGAGCGCGGTTCACTTCACGCTCCCGCCGCCAGTGGAGTTGCCGCCATTTTTCTCGAACATCGTCATCGCGCCCGGCGAGACGAACGCGGTCTTCACCTGGACGACGCTCTCGAATTCGACCGCGCAAATTTTCTACGGACTCACGCCGCTGCTCGGCTCGGCGTCGGCGCTGGATGAAAATCTGACTCTGAATCACGCGCTGGTGCTGACCGGCTTGCAGGCGATCACAACGTATTATTTCCGCATCGTGGCGACGACAGGCACGAACCAGTTCACGTTTGACGGCACGTTCAGCACCACGCCCTTTGTGCAATCGCTGCTGGCGTTCACGAACGGCTGGCGATTTACCACCAACAATCTCGCCGGCTCGAACTGGCCGACGAAGGACTACGACGACGAGAACTGGTCCGGTCCCGGCCCGGCGCTGCTGTACTTGGAGGAGAACGTGGGCGTCAGTCCGCGCCGCACGCCCGTGCCGGCCACGCCGGGCGGCGGGCCGTATCCGACGTATTATTTTCGCACGCACTTTTCCTTCAGCGGCTCGCCGGAGGGATACGGACTCGTCTTCACGAACTACCTTGATGACGGCGCGATCTTTTATTTGAACGGCACGGAGATTCAGCGCGTGCGGATGAGTCCCGGCGCGGCGGGTTACGCGCAGTTCTCCAGCGGCTGCCCGGTTAACTCGTGCGAGGCCACGATTGATGTGCCAGATGTTTTCCGTCTCGGCGGCAGCGCCATGACTAACCTGCTCGACGGCGACAACCTGCTGGCCGTGGAAGTGCATCAGCAAAGCACAAACAGTTCGGACGTGGTGTTCGGCTCCACCATCTCGCTCGTGCGCGCGCTGGCTTCGGAGACGCCGTTGCGGATCACGCAGACGAACAACGTGGTCGTCGTCTCGTGGTCGGGCGCCGGACTCACGCTCCAGCAAACCAATGTGGTCAGCCCCGGTCCGTGGCCGGACGTGTCCGGGCCGGTGAACGCCAGTCCGTACTGCGTGACAAATCCGGCGGGCACCCTGTTCTTCCGGTTGAGAAACTGACCGAGGCTGCGGCCTGGTATTCCTGTCTTCCGCATTGCCCGGGGAACATGAGCCGCTAATTTCCCGCCGCGTGCTGCAACCATCCGGCCATTCGCGATTTCGTTACGAGCGAGAACTGCTCGCGCGAGGCTGCGCGCTCGTCGCGGGCGTGGACGAGGCGGGGCGCGGGCCGCTGGCCGGACCGGTCGTGGCGGCGGCAGTGATGTTTCCGACGGAGTGGATTAAGCGCGGTCTGCCACGCGCGCTGCATGGGCTGAACGATTCCAAACAACTCACGGCGGAGGAGCGGGAGAACTTCTTTTCCATCCTCACGTCGCGGCCCGAGGTGCGTCACGCCGTCGCGTGGAGCGATCATGCGGTCATTGACGAGATCAACATTCTACAGGCGACATTCCGGGCGATGAACGAGGCGCTGGCGCAGTTAACTCCCGCTCCTCTCCATGTGCTGGTGGATGGCCATCTGCGCTCCAGCGCGTACGGCGAGCAGACGCCCATCGTCGAAGGCGACGCGAAGAGCTACTCCATCGCCGCCGCCAGCGTGCTGGCGAAGGTGACGCGCGACCGGATGATGCTGGAGTGCGACCGGCAGTGGCCCGAGTATGGCTTCGCGGAGCACAAAGGCTACGGAACCAAGACGCACCTCGCCGCGCTGTCCCGGCACGGCCCGTGTCCGGTGCATCGGATGACGTTTGCGCCTTTGAAGAAGACGGCGCCCACTGAGGAATTGTTTACCGTGCGGGCGGGGTAGGGCGTGCCGAAGATTTCCACGGTTTTCTCAGCCGGCAGCAATCCTTGCAGCTTGCAGAATCAGAACTGGCCCGTTCTTCAGAGCTAATTTGGTTTTAGCTCCCACCATCGGCGCGAAGCGCGTGGAAGGCACGACGAAGCTGAGACAGAGTGTTGCGTGTTTGGGCGCTGATTCCCAGATAGCATCCAAGGTTGCGCCGCTTCCGATCCGGAGTGGAGCGGTTCTGGAAGCTATCTCAAAAATAGCTCCCAGCCTTGCCACGAAGGGGATGAGAACGGCGCCGGGCCTGGGCGCTATAGATGATTTAGCGACGAGGCGTGCGCTGGATTTCAGCACGTTCTTGTGCAACCAGTAGGGCAACCAGCCGGAGCAGACCTGTGCCGCTCCCACGATGATGTCTCCGGCAGAAAGGCCAGGTCTTATGGCGCGCTACAAAGTTGGCTTCCGCAATCGTTCGGCGAACGAACGAATCGAAATTTCCCAAAAATTCATCGCCCGCGTGCCGAACGTGCCGGCACCGAAACGTCGGCTGGTGCATCTGGATGAACTCGAAGCCTCGTTGGCCGAAGCAACGGATCTGCGCGCGGAATATCTGGCCGCGCAGGTGGCGGTGAACCACATCCGCCAGCGTTACGCCGAGGCGGTGAAGGTGCTGTGCCAGCGGGTGACCCTGAGCGCCATCGGTCTGAGCAATGGCGTGGGTAAGGATGACCACGAATATCTGGCGGCAGGCTTACAGTTGTCTGCGCCGCGACAAAGCCAGCCCCTTCCACCCGCACCGATGGCCTTGCGCGTGGAGCGACTGACGGGGCCGGGCCGGGCGGGCCTGCGTTGGAAGGGTTCGTTACGACGTTGCTGTTATGTCATCGAAGTGACGACGGACCCGGAGGGCCGGCACGGATGGAAGCGGCAATCCCAGACCTTCAAGCACCGGGCGGTGGTGGACCATCTGCGCAGCGCGGTGTGGCACTGGATCCGTGTCGCGGGCGTGAACGCCTGCGGGCAAGGCCCGTGGAGCGTGCCGATGCGCGTGTTACCAGAGTGATAACGGACAGAACGAATCAAGGTTTTCGCAGCCGGTAGAACTTGTTCCCCGACGGCGGGACGGTGATGGAAATATGCGTGGCGTTGGTCTGGTAGGGAAAGGCGACTTGGCTCCACGCGTTGGTCGCGGGCGGGGAGACGAGCGAGGTGGCTTGGTCGAGAAGAAATCCCGTCGCGGGCAGCGGCCAATAGACGCGCACGTTGTTCCCTGCGAGTTGTTCGACACTGAGCAAGGGCGCGCCGGGCGTTTGCACCGCGCTGGGCAGCGCCCAGAATCCGCCGACCAGCGTGTAGCTCCCGCCGCTCAGCGGCCCGCTCGCGTCCGCCTGGCTGATGGTGCCGCTCACGGCATAGACGCCGCCGGTGCAGTTCAACCCGCCGCCGCCCGCGATGGCGAACTTGTTGATGGAGTAGCTCTGGGCGCTGGCGCGAAGCGCGAGTGCCACCAAAACGAGAAGGTAGAAAAAATGTTTCATGGCTTCGAAGAGTTGAGCGTGCTCACGGCCCGATACGAACCGTCCCGGTCGGGTACGGATTCTCCAGCCGCACATTTTTATCGAGCCGCAGCGGCAGCACCGGCTCGGGATAAGTGGCCGGCTTGATGACCAATGTCTTCGCCCCCGAGACCGCCGTGTGCGCCGCGCGCACGCTGTGGTAGGGAAGTTCGCGCGTGCCGAACTCCGATCCGACTGCGTTTTTGTCCACGAAGAACAGGTTGTCCCGCGCGACGTTGCCCCACCAGACATTGACGGTGTTCGAACCGGTGATGACCTGATGCGTCACCCAGAACGTCTGGTCGTCCGGGTCAGGAGACACGCCGCCGTAATCCGCCCAGCGCGCCAGTCCGCCACCCAGATTGTCGTTCGTGAATGAAGCGGTCGAATTGCGAACGAGCACAGGATCAAACTGACTGCTGCCAGCGCGGCGGACGGCCGCATACATCGCCGGTGCCGTATTGCTGCTGCAGAGCGTATAGACCATGCAAACGTCGCCGCGATCGTTCCCGCGCATCGCCGCATGGCTGATCCAGGTGTTGGTTCCGTGATCCAGGACGCCGTTTTCAATCATCGTCGCCTGGCCATTGGGAAACCCTCCGGTCCGCACCCGATAGTAGTAGATGACGACCCGGGTGGAATTGCTGCTGATGCCGGTGTGGCAAAACCACAGGTCGCCATCATGCCAGAAGGCGTCGCTCGCCATGGAGACGCCATTGAGGATGCGGTTGCTGGTGCCGGCCTGGGGAGAATTCCGCAGCGGGTTTAAATTGTTGCCGATACTGGGCACGGTGAAGTTCGTCGAAGTCAGGCCGGGATTGCCCAGCACATTGGTCACCGCCATCACCGTGACCGTGGTGCTGTTCAGGATGAAGGCTCCGTAGGCGGTGTTGCCGGGCGGTTGCGGACCCGCGACGGTCGCCGGATGCATTCCTTGAATGGCCGGCGTCGGGGTGGTCAGTTCCCGAAAGGTCTGGGCATTGATGTTGCCGGAAATGAGGTCGGCCTTGTTCAGAATGAACCAACGTTGACCGGTCGTGCCGTAAGTCACGTGAACGGCCTGGGCGTCAATCGCCAGACCGGGATAGTCGATGCCGCGGCCCGCGCGAACAAACCTGTATTTCAGCCAGTCATTGGTGCCGCTGGATTGCGGATTGGAATTCCTCGACACGTTCACATAAAGATTGGTCGCATCCGGACGGATCGTATTCGTTCCGACCAGATACGGCGTCGCGTTGGTCTCCTGAGCAATGACGAAAAACCGCTGGCTGGCGGGATCAAAGACCGCCCGCGCATCACAACACACCGTGGGCAGGAAAAACGCCTGCTCACTGGAGGCCCAAAGCAGTGTCCCCGCCTTCGTGTGATAGCTAATGGCTGGATTGGCCGCCGCCAGGATTCCAAACGGCCCCGCCGCGCCATGCGAATCGGAAGTGGAAGCACCTGGCGCCAACGCGAGGCTCGACCAATTGGTGACGGTCTGTGCGCTCCAGCCGAGGTTGGGAAGCAACGCCGAGCCGATCAACAGCAGGGAGAGAATCCCATGAGCCAATCCGCCGTTTGCACCGCTGAATCCCAACGGGATTCCATCACTCAGCCCAGGGTTGCGAGTCCGCGAGCTACCCTGGGTCGAGCGAACCCATTGGGCGCAACCCTGAAAGGGTTGCATCACCCTGCGCACCATCATAAGAAACGAAATGTTGCAACCCCGTTGGGGTTGAAGATCATTGCCGCC
>JANOAY010000412.1:0-3736 GCA_031411375.1 Pedosphaera sp.
TCAGTAATGACGCTCGCCTGGTGATTACCGAGGAAGCGCCACGTCCCCATCCCGCTTTCGAAGCTGCCATTTTGGATCAACTGCGTGGCCGCGCCCGCCGGTGAATCAATCACGCTGATGTCGTCGAGCAGCACTTCGCCCGCATCGATCAGGCCGAGGACAAATTCCTTCCACAACGTCGGGCTCGCGGCGGTCTCGACGGCGGCGATGCCACGATAGGTGTAAGTGGCCCACGACGACTTGCCGCTCTCGGCGCTCGCGGCCCACGACTCCGCCTGCGCGTTGTCCGCGCGCGGGTCGCGCAGTTCCAGCGACGATCCGCCGCCGTGCGCAAGCTGCGGCCAGCGGCCTTCCGCGGAGTAGCGTACTTCGTCCGCCGGATTGCCGAGCGCGTCCTCGAGCAGGATGCGGTCGCTGCGATGCGAGAGTGTTTTGCCGAACGGACCGAGCGGCGTCAGTGCGGGGTAGAGCGACTGAAGGAACGCGGGATCCTTCGCGATGACCAGATAGCCGCCGGGCGGAAT
This sequence comes from Pedosphaera sp., assembly GCA_031411375.1. Taxonomy (GTDB): domain Bacteria; phylum Verrucomicrobiota; class Verrucomicrobiia; order Limisphaerales; family SIBH01; genus JANNGC01. Next base: position 525 of record JANOAY010000412.1, read on the forward strand.
GATCTGGTTGGTGGCGAAGTTGAAATCAATTCCGTCGTTCAACTTCCAGCCCGTGAGGTTCACGGCGTTGCTGCTGCGGTTGAACAGTTCGAGCCACGACTCAGGCGACTCGCGCGGCGGCTGCGCGGGCGTGAGGAATGAAGTGGCCGTGAGTTCCGCGCCGAAGACCACGTCCAGGCTGGCGAAAATTCCGTTCGTGCTGAACTGATGCACTTCCGCCGCCAGCCAGTTCGTCCCGAGAACCAGACTCGTGTTCGGAATCGAGAACGGCCCGGTGTAGATTGGCGTCGCCACGCTTGGGCTGGCGAGGTTCGTATAGCTGACATTGCCCGCCAGCATGTTCTGCCGAAGGACTTCCACCCCGTTCAGATAGAACACTGCGCCGTCATCAATGACCGTGCGCAACGACAGCTCGGCGCTCGCCACGTCGCCGGTGAAAACAAACGGCGTGCGGAAATACCAGGTGATGAGCCGGGTGCCGGCGGCGTTGGTCAGCCGCAGCGCGGTGTTCTTGGCCGCTGGCAGCACGGCGGTGGTGACGTAGTGGAGCGCGCGCCCCGAGAGCCACGAAGCATCGTTGTAGTTCGTCTCCCGCCACGTCGTGCCGAGATCGGTGCCCAATTGGTTGTAGCGCCAGAGATTCGTGATGCTGACCGCGATATTGGTCGGCGCAAAGGACGCCGGCGAGGCGGGCAACGCACGATGGTCATACATGATTTCGTTGATCACGATGGCCTCGTTCAGCGCGACGACATTCGAGAAACCAAATGTGGACTGCGTGGTGACAAGCCAGGAGCCAGTGCCGTCCGGCAGGCGCGCGCGCGAGGTCCGCTTCGCGACTACGGCGTCGAGGACGTTGCTTTGGCCCGGCGTGTAGAGCACCAGCTTGTCGCCGGGGTCCGCGCTGAAACCGATGGTCGTCCGGGGCACGAAAACCAGTTCGCCCGGCGCGAGCGACAGTCCGCTGAAAGTGAATTCGCGATACGCGCCGCCCAAACGCACGAGCTTGCAGCCGTCCAGCGAGGCCGTCGTGCCGCCGTAGTTGATCAGCTCGAAGCCGAAGTTCGCATTCGTCCCCGACTCCAGTTCGTTGAAGGCAATGGACGGCAGCGGCGCAGCCGGGAAGTTCGTGGTCGTCACGGTCAGTTCCGCCCCGAAGAGCGCGTCCGCCGGCGCATTCGGCCCGCGATGTAACTCAACCGCGAGCACGTTCGTGCCCGTGATGAGGCTCCCGGTCGGCAAGTCGAACGGCGCGCTGAGCGCGGCGTTCGTGATGTTCGTCACGGCCGTGGTCGCGGCGGTGATCGTCCCGCCCGGCATGTTAAACCGCAGCACCTCGATGCCATTCAGGTAATAGACCGCGCCGTCCGCGACCAGCGAGCGCAGCCGCAAACCCGTCACGGCGGGCGAACCGCTGACGGTGAAATTGTTGCGGAAATAGTAAGTCACGGGCGACACCGGGAGCGCGGTGTTAAGCGGCACGGTGCGGCGCGCGAGGCCGGAAACTTTCACGCGAAAGCCGGCGGGGTTGGCCCCGGTGCCGGCATTCACGGTGAGGAATTCCAGCGTGTTCGTCCCCGCCGTGAATCCGTTGGTAATGGCGAAGTTCCCGCTGAAGGCGCTGAAGCCGGAAAAGGAAATGCCGCGCGACGCGCCGTTGAATTGAACATCCGAGAGATCATTGTCCACGGCGAAGCTCATGAGGAGATTAGCGCCCGCGAGTGAATAGCCGGCGAGATCGAACGTAGTGCGGAAGTTGTACGAACCCGCCGCAGCATTGGCCGTGCCAGGGTTCACCGGCCCAATCCAGGTGGAGCTGCTGTCGTTGGCGAGCCAGGCCGGGTGATTCTGAATGACCGTCGCGGCAATCGCGGGCGGCGGCGGCGTGCTCTGCGCCGAAAGGGTGAGTTGATAATGCGGATCAGGCGCACCGGGCGAGACCGGCACGCGGGCCGCGTCCAGGCCGCTGCTGAACAGCGTGGGGATGGCTTCGAAATCGCCGAGCGGCGGCGGCGTGTTGCTGGCGTAGAAGACGGCGGGACCGAAGGCCCACGCGCTGTCATCGAAGCCGGGCGCGCGCCACGCGGTGCCGAGGTCGGTGCCCGTCGCGTTGTAGCGCCACGAACTGGTCAGCGCAATCGGCGCGGCGTTCGAAGTCGTGATGGTGACGAGCGGAAAATTCTCTCGCCCCGGCGTGCCGCCGACTTGGGCGCTGGTGCGCCAACTCACGGAGGAGCCGCTGGCCAAGTTGCGATTGAATTTCGCGAGCGACGGCCCTGCGCCATCGGGGGCCACGGGCCATTCGGCTTCCACGCCGTAGCTCACCGAGTCCATCAGGCGCTGGTTGTTGTTGCGCAGGTTGAGCGTGTCGCCGGTGTTCGCGAGGCGTCCGAGCAGCGGACCAAACACATTCGTCGCGCCGGTGGCAGCGGTGAGCGTCGCGGGTGAAGTCGCGATGATAAGATATTTGCCGCCACCAATCACCGTTCCCTCCGCGAAGGTGAACTGCACGCCGTCCGCGAGCGACCAGCCGGAGATATCCATGTCCACGGCCATCTGGTTGTGCAACTCAACCCACTCGAACAGCGCCTCGTTGGTCGCGTTCGGGTGATACATGATTTCGTTGAAGACGACCGTGCTGTCGGCGCGGGCGGGAGCCGCGACCAAGCAGGCCGACACAGTGAGCAGGGCGAAACAAAACTTCATAAAGCAAAAGAGACCGGGGACTCGCGCCCCCGGTCTCGCAGATTAGCACATCTGGATTACGGCAGGACGCGGAAGAACACCGCCGGGGCGTTCGTGGTGTAAGCCGTCGTGGGACTCACCGTGCTGATCGTGGTCCACGGGCCGGTCACGTCGGGCGCGGACTGCAATCGATCACAGCCGCCCGTGGGCGTCCACGAAATCGCGAGCGTGTCCGGCGCAGTGCGCGTGATGCTCAACGCCGGGGCCACGATGGAGCGGATGCGCACGAGACCGTCGAGGTCCACACGCAGTGCCGTCGGGTTCGGAGTGGCCGGCGCGTTGTTCATGATGAAGTCCACGGTGTTCGGTCCGCTGACGAATCCGTTCGTGACGACAAACGGCACGAACGAAGTGAAGCCGCCGCCGCTGACGCCCTGCGACACGCCGTTGACCACGATGTCGAGGAGCGAGTTGTCCACGGCGAACTGTCCAGCGAGCCGGAAGGTACACATGTCCACGCCGGTCAG
>JANOAY010000413.1:0-1858 GCA_031411375.1 Pedosphaera sp.
CGAGCGGACAAGGAACTTGCGTGAGCCAGAAGAGCGTCGCCGCCAGGTTCACGATCTGGTTGAAGCCCACGGTGGAAAAATCCGCGAACTGCATCTCGATGATGGGCCGCATCCCCTGAATCGCCGCGCCGACCGCCGAGCCAACCATCGCATCTTCGCTGATGGGTGAATCAATGACGCGCCCCGGAAATTCCGCCGCGAGATTCTTCGTGGCCTTGAACGCGCCACCGAACGCCCCCACATCCTGTCCATAGATATAGACGCGCGGGTCTGTCCGCAGGGCGGTGGCCTGCGCTTCGCGGATCGCTTCGAGATACGTGATGCTCATCGGAGTCTGAAGGCGGGCGAAGTGTTGCGGAAGCGAAGGGCGCGCGGCAAATGTTTCTTCCAAAGGGTGCCGCTGGCAATGGATGAGTCCGGGCAATCCGGCTCGGTTACGCGGAAACAATTTCCCCAACTCCTCCGTCTCCACGCCCAATGTCACGTCGCACCCAACTCTGGCTCGCGCTCGGAGCCTTCGCGTTTCTCGCCCTGACCATCGCCGCGTCGGTCTGGTTCTACCGCGCACCGCATCGCACGGTGGACCGCATCCATGACGCGCTGCGCCGGAGCGACACCAACGCCCTCGCGCGCGACATCGATTTTCCTGCGCTCCAGGCCAGCCTCAAGGCGCAGGTCACCACCATCGTGACGAACAGGATGGCACAGGACGCGCCCGACCAGCCCGCCAACCCCATCGCCCAGGCCATTGCCCTTGGCGTCGTGAAACATCTCAGCACGGAATATATCACGCCCGCCGGCCTGTGCCGCCTGCTCTCCGGGCAGGTGAAGTTCGGAAAAAAGGAAGCCGGCGCGACGCCGCCCAATCACGCCGAACTGGATCGCGCCTTCACTCAGGCCGTTCGCGAGTATCGGGCCGCCGATCAGTTCGTGGTGTACTTCACGGGCCGGAACGGAGAAGTCTCGGAACTCATCCTCATCCGCCAGGGACTCCGCTGGCGGCTTCGCGACATCATCCTGCCCGTGGCGGGATGATTTGGCGGTCGGACGTGATGTTCGCCCTCTACTGCAGCACCGCGACTGAATCTCGCAAGGCCCGCGCCTTCTCCGCACTCGGAGGCTCCGCCCGATACGCGCCGAAATCGCCGAACCAATGTTTCTTCGCGAGGCGATACATCCAGTGCTTTTCGGGGATCTCCTCGCCGGGCAGCCATTGGCTGAAGCGCGGGGTCATGGCGTCGAGTTCAGCCATCGCGGTGCCGCGCACAGTGGTGTCGCGCGCGCCGTGCTTGAGGACGAGTTGCTTCACGAGGTCGGGGCGTTCGAGGACCACGCAGCCGCGCGTGGCCTGGCCGGAGAGGTCGCGGAAATCTTTCAGGAACGCCGAGTCGCGCATGGTTTCGAACACGCCGCGTTTGTCCCGAATGGTCTCGGTGGCGAACTGGATGATCGGGCACGGCTCAATGTCGCCCTTGGGACTGACGTGATGGCTCACGCCCGTGACCATCGGGCAGAGCGCCTTGCCGTCGTGACCGTAGTAGGCATCAATGATCGCAATGGGTGCTTTCGCGCGCTGCTCGACGACGAACTTGCGGATGCGCACGAGTTGGTCGGGCCGCAGCGCGAGGTCGAAGTTCGGCTTCGGACCCATCGGGCGATAGCTGTGATACCAAGCGTAGTGAACGCCGCGCGCGATGAGTTCGTTCAACCATTCTTCCGTGAGCAACTCATCAATGTTCGACTGGCACACGCTGGTCGCGACGCCGGTGAGCAGGCCGGCTTGGATACAGTGATCAAGGCCGCGCAGGGTGCGGTTAAGTACTTCCTTATTCCCGCGCCGCACGTTACTGGTGATCTC
>JANOAY010000414.1:0-3564 GCA_031411375.1 Pedosphaera sp.
CACATCACGCCGATGGTATCGCACACGCCGAGCAGTTCAGGAAGATACGAGCTGACGAAGACCACGGATTTTCCCTGCGCCGCGAGTTCGCCGATGAGCCGGTAAATCTGCGCCTTGCTGCCGACATCAATGCCGCGCGTCGGCTCGTCGAGCAGGAAAATTTTCGCGTCGTGATGGAGCAGGCGACCGATGGCGATCTTCTGCTGGTTGCCGCCGGAGAGTTCGCCGATGGGTTGCGCGGCGTTTTGGGCGCGCACTTGAAGTTGGGTCATCCACTGCTGAGTGGTTTGACGCTGGCGACTGAGACTGACGAAGCCGGCGCTGGCGACCGGGCCGAAATTGGTCACGGTCAGATTGTCCGCGAGCGAGCGGTTCAGCATCAGCCCTTCCTCCTTGCGGTTCTCACTGAGCAGGCCGATGCCGTCGTGCAGACGATCTGTGGGAGTCGCGTGCGTGCGCTCTCGTCCGTACAAGACAACCATGCCTTCACAAATTCGATCCAATCCAAACAGCGCGCGCAAGGTCTCCGTGCGACCCGCACCGACGAGACCGGCGAGGCCGAGAATTTCTCCGGCGCGCAACGTGAAGCTGACCGAGCGCGGTTTGGGTTCCGCAGAAATGTTTTTCAGTTCCAACACCGGCGCACCGAGTTCGTGCGGCGTGCGCGGATAAATTTCCGAAAGCTCACGCCCAACCATCGCGCGGATGATCTCCGTTACTTGCGCGCGCTGGCTGGTGGTGTCGCTGCGCTCAGCATGCAGCATTTCACCCGTGGCCACGCTTTCGCCGTCGCGCAGCACGGTGTAGCGCTGGCAGAGGCGCTGGCATTCTTCGAGGAAGTGGCTGATGTAAATCACGCTCACGCCGCGCGCGCTCAAACGTCCGATGACAGCGAACAAATTCTCCGTGTCCACCTGCGTCAGGCTGCTCGTCGGCTCGTCCATCACGAGCACTTTTGGCTCACTGATGAGCGCGCGGGCGATTTCCACGAGTTGCTTTTGCGCGACGGAGAGCGTGCCGACGGTCGCAGTGGGAGAAATCTCGTCGTTGTTCAGTTCCGCCAGCGCGCGGCGGGCGAGGTCGCGGCGTTTCGCGCGGTTGAGCCAGCCAAGCGTTGAAGGTTCTGCGCCGAGGAGAATGTTTTCTTCCACGCTGAGATGCGGCGCGAGCGTGAGTTCCTGATAAATCATCGCGATGCCGCTGCGGCGAGCGTGGTGCGGGTTCTCCGGCTGGAAGGGCTGGCCGTTGATGTCGATGGTTCCGGCGTCCGCGCGATACGCGCCGCTGAGAATTTTCATCAGCGTGCTTTTGCCCGCGCCGTTCTCGCCGATGAGCGCGTGGACTTCGCCGGGCGCGACGGTGAACGAGACGCTCTTGAGCGCGCGGGTCGCGCCGAACGCCTTCTGCACGCCGGACATTTGCAGCCGAGGAATCATGGGACGCGCGGTTTGTAGCGAAGCCGGAGGGGCGCGCGAAGCAGAAAGAGTTTTCGCCGGACGAAGCCGGCAGCTCTCAGCGATACGGCTGGTGCAATTCCACCGGAGCCTTCGCCTTCTTCCGCATCTTCAGGTTCAACATTTCTACGCCGACGCTGAAGGCCATCGCGAAGTAGATGTAGCCCTTGGGAATCTCACGGTGGAACGCCTCCGCCACCAATGCCACGCCGATGAGCAGGAGGAAACTGAGCGCGAGCATCTTGATCGTCGGATGTTTTTCAACGAACCCGCTGATCTTTCCGCCCATGAGCAGCATGAAGCCCACGGCGAGAACCACCGCGATAATCATCACGGGCAAATGATCGGCCATGCCCACGGCGGTGATGACGGAGTCGAGCGAGAACACGATGTCGAGCACGAGGATTTGCAAGATGACGGAAGTGAAGCTCGGCGCGATACGCTGGGTCTTTTCGCCGTCCTCGCCTTCCAGCTTCTCGTGAATTTCGTGCGTGGCCTTGTAGAGCAGGAACAGTCCGCCGATGAGCAGGATCAAGTCGCGCCCGGACAGGCCCCACTCCTTGCCGAAGAGCGGCAGGGTGAAAAGCGGCTGGGTCAGCTTCACCATCCAAGCCAGACCGCAGAGGAGCAGGATGCGCGTGATGAGCGCCAGGGAAAGTCCGAGCTGCCGCGCTTTCTTCTGCTGATCCGCCGGCAGCTTCCCGGCGAGAATCGCGATGAACACGATGTTATCAATGCCGAGCACGATCTCCAGCAGCGTGAGCGTCACGAGACTGATCCAAGCCTCGGGCAGATAAATCCAATTAAACCATTCCATGCGCCGGAGGTTGTGCCGGGCGGCGTGTGAACTGTCAAACCTGCGTCCGCTGGAAATGGGTCACACATTTCCTCTGGCCGTGGCGGGACGAGGCTACGGCTCGGTTTTGCGCAACAGCCAGGCGAGATGCTTTTGCCAGATCACCGCGATGGTGTGCGTGCCGTGGCCGCGCGTGCGGTCGCTCTCGGGAATCATCACTGCCCGGCCGTGCGGCACGCGTTTGAGCTCGCGCTCGAACACGCCGAGTTCCGGCGGATTGATCAGGTCGTCCTCGAAGTTCACTGCGAGCAGGCGCGCCTGGATTTTCTCCAGTCCGGGACCGGGATCGTAATCACGCGAGGCTTCCAGCGCGTAGAGAACATCGTTCGCATCGAGACGTTTCATCGCCTCGTTCACGTAGCGGTCGAGGGACTGGTCGGCGCGTTCAAGCGACGGCGCTTCTTTCAGGCGTTGCGTGGGGTTGCTGCCCATGAAGTAAAGCGCCTCGTGCGCGACGCGCGTGCCGTGCGGCTGCGTCGTGTAGTCGCCGTTGTTCCAGTCAGGCGCACCGCGAATCGAATCAATGATCATCCGCCGCCACACGCGATTGCGCCCGGAGATTTGCGTCGGCAGGCAGGCGAGCGGCAGGAGCGCGTCCATGAAGTCAGGATGCGTCTCGGCCCAGACCCAGGTGTGCATCCCGCCCATCGAGGTGCCCATCACGAGCCGCAGATGATTCACGCCCAGCCCTTCGGTGAGCATCCGATATTGCGCCTGCACCATGTCGGCATAGCCGTAATTCGGAAACTTCGCGCGCAGTCCGTCGCTCGGCTTGCTGGATTTTCCATGGCCCAAGTTGTCGGGAATCACGACAAAGTAACGCGCCGCATCGAGCAACTGGCCGGGGCCGAACAGCGTGCCTGCGAAGTTCGTGCCGAGAAACTGCGCGCTGCTGCCCGTGGTGCCGTGCAACACAAGCACGGCGTTGCGCACCATGCCCTTCGCATCCCGCTGCGGCGTGCCGAAGGTGACGCAGTGCATCCGCACCTCGGGCAACGTCTGGCCGTTCGAGAAATGAAAATCGCGCAGCACCACGTCGCGAGGTTCGGGCTTGGGCGGATCGGCCGCGAAGATGCAGGAAGCGACCAGCGCAATGAAGACCGTCAGCGACCACAGGAGACGGGCAGAGTGACAGGCTCGGGTGTTCATGGCCGCGAGCCTAGCAGGCGCGAAGGAGAAAGCGAGCGGCGCTTGAAGTGGTCGCGCTGCGACCAAACCTAGTGGGGCAGGCGTCCCGCCTGCCTTCCGTCCTTT
>JANOAY010000415.1:0-4411 GCA_031411375.1 Pedosphaera sp.
CTTGGTCTTTCTTCTCCCAGCCGCTGCCCCCACCTGTCCACGAAATCGAGTCAGGCTCAGGACGCAAAGGTAAGAAACCAACTCCGCCTTCTTTGTGAACTTCGTGCCTTCGTGGTTCCACCCCCTGTTCCACATGGAACATTCTCTTCCTAAAGTCCTACCCGCTTCTGCCGATACCCTCTCCGGCAGCCTAGTGGTATTGGTGGAGAGAACATCGCTTGACTCGCGAGCGACTGCCAGACTGGTCCGTCGTTTTGCTCGCGACTCGCCGTAACGCTGGTCTGCACCCAGTGGAATGTTCTTAGTGCGAACGAAAGGCCCGGGCGTCAACGTCCGGGCTTTTCTGCATCTGTGGCCCGAGGTGGGGCGTCGTCGCTCCGTGCGCGCCGAGTGATACCCGGACGGACGGCCGGTCCGCTGGGGGCCACGACACTCGAAAGCGTCTGAACCTGCCGGCTGGAAAGCCGGCGCCACGTCGCTCGTAATGCCGACATTCCTGTCGGCAGGTCACGAGGCTTTCCGGCCTCGTGTCCCTGTTCCACATGGAACACAGGGGCAAAGCAGAAAGCAGGAACAGGAGCGCCCCTTGTCAGCGTTTCAGCGTTTCAGCTTTTGTCTTCAAGTCACCTCCACCGTCACGACTTCGCTCGGTTCGCCGTCGCCTTCCCCGTTGTGGGGGATGACTTGGTATTCGTAGTTGCCCGGGGGGATGCCGAATTGTTGGTAGGTCGGGCCGGTGAGGCCCGTGGCGAGATCGGCAAAGTCCGGGGCGCCCACGAGCCGACCTCGGAGGGTGAAGGTCTGCGCGCCGTCCGCACTGAAGGTGAAGTTGGCCATTCCAATCCCGCCTTCGACCGCTAATGTAGCCTGCCCCGGCCCCGATCCGCCGCTGCTGGGCTGCGTGGGGATTTGGTTGCGAATCATAATGCCGTGAGCCGTCTCCTCGGAGTAAAGGGCGGTGGCCACAGCGTACCAGGCCACGCACACGTCGTAGAGGGCTTGGAGCTTGACGAGGACTTGACCGGCGGCATCCGATTCCTCGGCAGATTCTTTGGAGACGCCTTCGGTGTTGGTTTGGCAGAGGAGGCGCATGGTGTTGAACTGGGCGAGGGTGGTGCCGTCCTCGAGGACGTAGGCGGGGTCGGCCTGCTCCCAAGCGCTTTACACGGCGAGAGCTTCATCGAGGGTGCCGGCAATTTTGTCGGACTTGATTGTCAAGTTCGCAAATAGGCGTAGTTTGGCTGGATTGGCGCGATACTTGACTTTGGATAGCGTTAACGTAAGTCGCGCCATCGCTCGCAATTTGTCCAAGTTCTCATCACGAGTGCCGCGTGCGCCGCTAGTATCGGCGGCTTCATCGCTTTCGGTAGCGATCAAGTTGGTGCATTCGGTGTGTTTGATGACGAAGTTCGCCACGGTGAGTTCGCTCCACTCCCAGGGTGGGGTGGCGTTCTTGATGACGGTCATGCACTGTCGGGTGCGTGACGCGCGGAGCATGATGTAGTCTCTGGATGGTCCCGGCATAGCTAACCTTTCTGGCCCATCCCGTGTCCCCGTTGTTTGGACACCCTTTCGTCGTGGTGTTTCAAGGCCGATATACTTGGAGGATAGGCTGGGTGGTTGGACGGTCGATCTGATAATTCGTTCAAAGTTTGTCGGTGTGACACTTACTTTTTCCAAAGTTCTTGTGGAGGCGAGACTCGGATAGGATGCCAAGCATCTGGACTTAGACCGGGATGCGCTCGACTGGCACCGGGATGGGCTCGACTTAGGGTGGGAAAAGTTTCCCGGTGTCAGTCGAGCGCTTCCCGGTCTGGGTCGAGTTCTTCCCGGTGTCAGTCCAAGGCTTCCCGGCGGTGGTCGGGAGCTTCCCGGTCGGGGTCGAGGGCCGCCCGGAGGAGTTTTCACCACAGAGGGCGCGGATGGCAGGGAGGGGAAAGGCGGTCTGGGCTTCCTCCGCGCCATCCGTGAAATCCGTGGCGAAGAATTGGACGCCGGAACTTTGAACTTTGAACCTCGAACGCAGGCCGCCGCCCCGTTCAGAGTTCAGAGTTCGAGGTTCAAAGTTCAATGTTCCCGTGTCCATTTCCATGCCCGCACATTGCCGCTTGAACGCTCCACCTTGAACCCCGACCGTGCGCGCGTGCGCATTGTCATCGCCATCACGGGAGCCAGCGGCGTCATTTACACCCAGCGGTTGCTGGACTGCATTGATACGACGCAGCACGAGGTGCATCTGGTCCTGAGCAATTACGCGCACCAAGTCATCAAGGACGAACTGCCCGGCGGTCTGCGCGTGCCGGCGGGCGTGCCGACCCACGGCTTGAAGAGTATGAACGTGCCCTTCGTGAGCGGCAGCAATCCCTTCGACGTGATGGTCGTGATCCCCTGCACGATGGGGACGATGGGGCGTATCGCCCACGGCATCAGCGAGGACGTGTTGACGCGCGCGGCGGACGTGATGCTGAAGGAGAAGCGCAAGTTCATCCTCGTGCCGCGCGAGATGCCGCTGAGTCTCATCCATGTGAAGAACATGGAGTTGCTTCTCCTCGCCGGCGCGACACTGCTACCTGCGAATCCGTTCTTCTACACGAACCCGACGACGATTGAGCAGGTGGTGGACACGGTCGTGGCGCGGGTGCTGGACCACATGGGACTGCCGCAGAAGTTGGTGGCGCGGTGGGCGGAGGAGGGAGATTGAAGGGGGGAATTATGGAGGAACATCGAACACTGAACGCTGAACAACGAACATCGAAGGGGGAGCGTCGTGGGCAGGCGAGTGCGGCGGGGCAAGTTTATGATCTTGAAGAACGGTTGCTGAACTATGTGGCGGAAATCATCAAGTTCACCGAGAAGCTTCCTTCCACGCGCGCGGGCAATCATGTGGCCGGGCAGTTGTTGCGTTCTGGAACGTCGCCGTTGTCGAATCATGGCGAAGCTGAGGCGGCGGAGTCGCACGATGACTTTGTTCACAAGTTGAAAGTTTGCCTGAAAGAACTGCGCGAATCACTCCGCTGGATTCGGCTGGTTCGGAAAAGCCAGTTGCTGCCCGAGCCGCAAATTCTTCCACTCGAAAAGGAGAGCGATGAGTTGATTCGCATTTTCGTGGCCAGCATTCGCACTTCCAAGCAGCGCGCCTTGGACAAAAACCGCCGCGCCACGGCGCCAGGCTAATTCGATGTTCAGTGTTCAGTGTTCTGTGTTCAATGTTCGATGTTCAAAACCCTTCATAACTGGGCCGAGTTCGTAAAGCTGTCGCACACCGTCTTCGCGCTGCCGTTCGCGCTGGCGGCGATGGTCGTGGCGGCGCGGGACACGCGCGGCTGGCCGGGCTGGCGCGTCTTCGGACTAATCCTCGGGGCGATGGTTTGCGCGCGGACCTGCGCGATGGCGTTCAATCGCATCGTGGACCGGAAGTTCGATGCGCTGAATCCGCGCACGGCGCAGCGGCATCTGCCGGCGGGGAAGATTTCGCTGGCGGGCGCGTGGGCGTTGTGGGCGGTGAGCGCGGCGGGACTGATCGCGGCGAGTTACTTCCTGAATCCAATTTGCTTCTACCTCTCGCCGGTCGCGCTGGTCGTGGTGTGCTTCTACTCGCTCACGAAACGGTTCACGGACTACACGCACGTCTTCCTCGGCGTGGCGCTGGCGCTGGCGCCCATCGGGGCGTGGCTGGCGGTGCGCGGGGAATTTGGTTTCGTGCCGCAGGAGGCGACGGGCGCGGCGGAGGAAGTGGCGCGCGCGTGGGCGGGACAAATCTTCACCGGGCTGATTCCCATCGTGCTGGCGCTGGCGGTGGTGTTCTGGCTTATCGGCTTCGACATCATTTACGCGCTGCAAGATTACGAGTTCGACCGGCGGCACGGGCTGCACTCGCTGGTCGTGGCGTGGGGGCCGCTCAACGCCCTGCGCGCGGCGTTCCTCTCGCACATGATTACCTGCGCGCTGCTGCTCGCGTTCGGGTTGCTGTGCCGGTTCCGCATCGCGTTCATCGTGGGGTGGATGGTGATTGTGGCGTGCCTGATGTTGGAGCACTGGATCGCGCGGCGGCGCAGCCTGAACTGGGTGCAGAACGCGTTCTTCAAGCTGAACGCGGTGGTGAGCCTGGCCTTCCTCGGCGTGACCGTGGCCGAGGTGGTGTTTCAGGGTGGGTTTAAGTTGAAGTAGGACGGGCGTCCCGCCTGTTCAACCAACTGAGCTGCGAAATTGTTTCCTCGAATGAGATGCGGTGTCCCCAACGCGCAAGCCCGGAGGGCTTGAATGTGAATAGCCCCCGGTGCAACCGGGGGTCACGGCGTGAAATGGGTGACGACCCCGAAGGGGTCGAACGGTGGCGTGGTTGGTGAACCGCAGAGTTCAACCCCATACGGGGTTGAGGCCCTTCTCGCACGGGAACCCCGGGTTCGCTCGG
>JANOAY010000416.1:0-1617 GCA_031411375.1 Pedosphaera sp.
CCGGCAAACTCGCCGCCGACCTTGGTGACGCCCTCGACTTCGAGACCGAGCATGGTGAGCCGTTCGGTGAGTTCCTCCGGCGACCAGTCGAAATCCACGTATTGCTTGAGCCAGTTGAGTGTGACTTTCATTTTGAAAAACTATTCCGTGTAACCGGGCAGGTGGTGTTTGGCCCAGTGCTTGAGGGCACGATGTTCGCGGCGGTCCAATCCTCGGATGGCTCGCTTGAGCCGTTCGGTGAACAGCGGTTCGCGAGAAAAGAAATCGTGGTCCGCAGTCTTCACAATGCGCGCGCGCTCCACCCATTCGTCAGCTTCCAAGGCATCGGGCGATTCGGCTTCGCGACAGAATTCGCACTTCAGGAAAGTCTCCAGCACTCGCAAGTGCAGCCGGTCTTGCGGACGTTCCTTCCGTTTGAGGACAGCGAGCTTTTCATCGTAGAGCAGCGCGGCATCCGCCACGCGGAAGATGAAGTCCGGCGTGCGGACTTCACGGGCGCTGCGCCGCGCCTCAACCGGCGACAGGCGAACGCCCTGTTCCAGAAAGTCCACCTCGATGCCTTGGAACGTGATGGTGTGAGTCTCGGCCTTGAAAGGCGCGCCGAACCACGCCTCGCCGTCCTGGATGGTTGGCCCCATGAAATCCACGTCCTTGCTCAACCACTCGCGCTCTTGTTCCGGTGAGAAATGCGGCGCGGAAAAATCAGCGTCCGCCCAACGCTCCAGCGTCATGCGGTAGAACCAGCACGCGCCGCCTCCGATCAACACCCAGCCATCGAACTGCTCAGGAAATGTCTCCGAGAGCAGTTGCAAATGGCGACGGAACGCCGGCCAGTCGTTCACCTTGGGCAGAGCCATATCAGTCGATGTACATCACCTTCCTGCGTCGCTTGTGGATGGTGAATGGACCAAAATTCTCCGCAATGAGTTTCAATTCCTCCGGCGTGTAGCGGTTGCCCGGAAGCTCCTTCCACTTTTGCTTCCGCTCGAACGACGCGGCGCGCTCGGCCTCGGCGGCTTCGGCTTCGGAATTTTTTCCGTCCGGATTCATCTTAGAATTGTTTCAGGAACCTCGCATCATTCTCGTAGAACAACCGGATGTCGTTGATGCCGTAGCGGAGCATGGCGATGCGCTCGATGCCGAAGCCGAAGGCCCAGCCGCTCCACACCTCGGGATCGTAGCCGACGTTCTCGAAGACCTGTGGATGCACCATGCCGCAGCCGGCGATCTCCAGCCAGTCCTTGCCGAGCTTCTTCACAAGTGAGTTGGTGAAATCAATTTCCAGGCTCGGCTCGGTGTAGCTGAAGTAGTGCGGACGGAAACGCAGCTTCACGTCGTCGCCGAGCACTTGCTGGAAGACAAATTCCACCGTGCCCTTGAGGTCGCCGACGGTGACGTTCTTGTCCACGTAGAGTCCTTCGATTTGTTGGAAGGTCGGGTTGTGTGTCGCGTCCGCGTTGTCGCGGCGATAACGATAATCCCGAGCACGCGCTGCGCCAGGTCGCCGACTGGCTGACGGAGACCACGCTGCAATAGGGCGGTTACGCCGAGCCCTCGCCCAAAGCCGGCAGCGCGATCTGCACCACAAGGCCACGGGCGCGCGCGTCGACCACGCCG
>JANOAY010000417.1:0-2106 GCA_031411375.1 Pedosphaera sp.
TTCGCCCTCGCCGAGCATGGTGATTTCGAGGCGATTGATGGGCGTCGCGCCCTGGGTGTTGCCGGTGTCGAGCAGGCCGGTGTGCTCGAAGAAGGTCCACGGCGCCTTCTGCGTCTCGTCGCTGTCCGCCCAGTTGTAGGCGAGGCGACGGTTCGCGCGCGGGTCAATGAGTTCCAAACTGCTGCCGCCCTGGTTGGCCCATTTGCCCCAGCGTCCGCCGGTGCCGTAGGTCACTTCCTCCACGACGAGGTACACGGTGTTGGTGAGAATCTGCTGGCCGTTCGTGGTGAGATCAATTTCCGGCTTGGCGAGCGCGAGGCGTTCGCCGTCGCGCGAGAGCGTGCCGCCGAAATTTCCGAACGTGTTCCCATTGTTCAGATTCGCGTAGTTGCCGAGCAGATGCGCCTTGTCCTTCGCCACCACCGCGTAGCCGCCCGCCGGGATGGACGAGCCGGACGGGAAGGTGAAGTTGATGCCGGACGTGAAACGCCAGCCGCTGAGGTCCACCGCGCTGTTGCCCTTGTTGAACAGCTCGACGAACTCATCCTCCGTCTCCTCCGAGATCGGTCCGTACATGATTTCGTTGATGACAATGTTGTCCACGAGCGGCACGGCGTTGGTCGTGCCGGGCGTGCGCGAAGTGAGCCGGTAAAATTCCGGCGCGCCATCGGGGTAGCGGCCCGTGGAGACGCCGTTCTCCTGCGCCTCGAATTGCACCGCGTCCAGCATCCGCGTGCCGTCCGGGCTGCGGAAGTAAATGGTCTCGCCTTTGTGATCGAGGTTGAAGCCGAGTTGGGTTTCATCGAACACGACGTGGCCGCGCGGCGGGAGAATGGTGCCGCCGGGGATTTGAAACTTGTTCGTCGAAGGCGCATCGCTCAGGTAGCAGCCCGAGATGTCCACGTCCTGCGTGCTGTAGTTAAACAGCTCGATGAAATCCACGAGCGGCAGATCGGTGTGTGAAAGGATTTCGTTGATCAGCACCGCGCGCAGACCGGCGCGCACGCGCGGGGCCTCGTGTCCGCCCGGCGAGCCGCCGATGCGGTCGCTGGCGTCCCACGACTTTGACACGCCCTGGCCGTAGGACGCGCGCGTGAGCACGAGCGAATGGCCGGTGCCGTCCGCGCCCACGGGCCAAGGATTGCGGTCGTCGTAATTCACTTCAAGCAGCCGCGCGTTCGGGTTGCTGTCGCTCATCAGACGCACCGTGCCGGCGGAGGGCAGGGAATTGGAATACGGCCCGAGCACCCCCGAGATGCCGTAGGCGGCCATGACCGCCGCCGGATTCTGCGCCAGCACGAGGAACGTGCCGCCGGGCAGCACCGTGTTCGCCGGGAACGTGAAGGCGATGTCGCCCGCGAGCCGGTAGCCGCTGATGTCCTCGTAGTAGGGGTTCGAGTTGTAGAGTTCGATGAACTCGAGGTTGTTCGTGTTCGAGCCGCCGGGCTTGTACATGATTTCCGAAATGACAATCGGCGTGGTGCGCGCCGCCGCGCTCAATGGCTCGGTGATGAAATTGTAAGAACTCAACGCCACCGCGCCGGGCGCGACCACCGCGCCGAAGTCGCGGAACTGCGCGGTGGACGAATTCTGCATGTCATGGCTCGTGACCGCGTAGCCGAGAAACACCGGGCCGACCGCGAGCGTCACGCTGCCGAGCTGCACCCAGGACTGTCCGTCAAAGCTGGCGTAGCCGGTGAAGAGATTCCCCACGCGGCTCAGGCGCAGCCAGGTCTCGGGATAGCTCGCGGGAAAATTGCCCGACTTCACCGAGGCCGCCGCCGTCGTGGCCCGCGATTCAAAGACGGAGCCGACGAGCAAGGGCGTCGCCGTCGCCGCCGCGAACACGCTGTTCGAGTTCAAGTTCTCTCGCGCCATCAACGATGCCTTCGTCCACGGATCGCGGAACGTCACCGCCGCCACGCGCACCTTGAAATCAAAATCCCCCGCGCGCTGCTGGTGCGCAAAGGTGAACTGATCGCCTGTGCCGCCGATGTCCGAACCCGCGCCCGTCACGTTGTAACCGCCGGGCACCGCCACGATGCCGCCGGGGATCGTGGGGTTGCCGATATTCGCCGTCGTATAATCCGCCGTGATAAACGCACC
>JANOAY010000418.1:0-5420 GCA_031411375.1 Pedosphaera sp.
GTGGCAGGCCACGACTCGCGGCGGGCGCTTAATGGATCACATCCTCGCGAACAAGGCCGTGTTCAAGAACGCGACCGAGGGCGCGGCCGTGGTGGCCGGTGTGACCGCCATCGGACTGGCGAACAGCCGTCAGGGTGAGGCCGCGCTGATCGCGGGCGGCGTGGCACTGGTCGCGGGAATTCTCTCGGCCACCACGACGCCCGAGGCGGACATTCGCGCGTGGGACAATCTCCCGCGTTTCCTCACCTTCGCCGCGCTGGAGCTGCCGCCGGGCGAGCACAGCCTCGCGGTGGATTTCCGCGACGCGAGCGGCAACACGCTTTCCACCCGGACGGTCACGTTCACCGTGCCGTCCAATTCCAACAAAGACACCGTGCTCTACGTGAGCGAACAGAAAACCTGAGTTATGAAAAAAATCTTTTTGCTGCTGGGAATTTCCACCGTCGCGCTGGCGCTGCTCAACGGCTGCGCGAGCGGCGGCGTGTCCAAGCCGAAGAACACCGACAAATACAACTACGAGGAGACCTCGCCCTTCGTGCTCTTCGACTCCGGCGCGCAACGCTCCGTGACCAGTGCCGGCACGCAACTCGGCAAGACCGCCGATGGGCGCATGAAGGTCACGACGCATCTCCGCAACCGCGAGAACCGCCGCATCGAGGTGCAGGCGAACTGCGTGTTCAAGGACGCGCAGGGCTTCACGGTGGATGAGACGCCGTTCCGCACGGTGATCCTCGACGAGAATGCCACGCAGGACGTGAGCTTTGAGGCGTTCAACTTGAACGCGGCGAAATACACCATCCGTGTGCGCGAGGCGCGCTGAACGCGGGCGGTGGAAGTGGTCGCGCTGCGACCATTCTTAGTGGGGCAGGCGTCACGCCTGCCTGAGTCCTTGGGCCGTCCCGGCTGAATTACCACCAGCCGGAACGGCCAGTGGACGCGTGGCAGCCGGGACGGCTGCCCCACTAAAACTACCCCCCCACGATCCACTTCTGGAACCAGCCCATGATCGGGCGTCCGGCGAAAATCCAGATCGCCGCCGCTGCCGCGATGTAGGGGCCGAAGGGAATGGGGTTCGACCGCTCGTGCCGCTTCAGCACAATCAGCACGCCACCAAGAATCGCGCCGAGAAACGAACTGACCACGAGCGAGAAGACCGTGGCCTGCCAGCCCAGGAACGCACCGATGGCGGCCATGAATTTCACGTCGCCGAAACCCATCGCCTCACGCGGCAGCACCAGCTTGTCCGTCACGGCTTCCATGTAGAGGTTTTGCTCGGGCGGAAATTCGTCGGTGCCAATTTTGAGCTTCAACGGACTGAGCGCCACCTCGGTGTTGATGTAGCAGCGGTCGGCGAGTTCGAGGCGCGTGGCGTGGAAGCGGATCGCGTCGGACTTGCGGTAGAAAATATCTTCGTAGGGCATTTCCTTGTCCGGGAACACGACGCCGGTGTCGCCGAAGAAAATTTTCGTCGGGCCGTCGAGCGCGACTTTCATCTTGCCGAACGCCAGCTTGCCGAGCTGTCGCACGGCTTCGACGATCAAGCCACCCACCACGATGCCGATGAAGCTCACTTTCAAACTTTCAAACCGGCTGGCGGTTCCGTGCAGTGCGGGCACGGCGAACGAGCAGAGAAATCCCACCACCGCGCCGCCGATGGTGACTTCATCCGGGATGATGAAGTGCGCGAGGTCAATGAACGTGGCCGTGATCAGCCCCGCCATCACGAGGCACAGCACGAGCGCCACGCCGGCAGAGTCGCCTCCGTAAAGCAGCCAGCAGGCGAGAAACATCAGGCCCGTGAGCAGCTCGACGAGGAAGTAGCGGATGGAGATCGGCTCGCGGCAGTTCGCGCATTTGCCGCGCAGCGTCAGCCACGTCACGAGCGGGACGTTGAGGTAGAACGGGATGGAGTATTTGCAGTTCGGACAATGCGACGGCGGCGAGATGACGCTCTGCCCGATGGGCATCCGGTAGATGCACACGTTGAGAAAACTGCCGACCATGCAGCCGAACCAGAACACCACGGCGGACCAGAAATGGAATGGCACTTTGGCCCAGATGGCGGGGTCAAACATGACGTTGGACTTTGAACCTTGGACTATTTCGCGCCATAGACGTTTTCTTCGAGCGCACGACGCATCGCGTCCAGCGGCGCGGGCTGGCCGCTCCAGATTTCCAGCGCCTTCGCGCCCTGATGCAACAACATGCCGAGACCGTTGGCCACGCGGCAGCCTTCAAGCTTACCAGCTTTCAGCAACGCCGTTTCGGCCGGGCGATAAATCATGTCGTAAATCGCGTCCACCATACGCAGGGGGAACGCCTTCACATCCAGCGGCAAAGAATCGTCGGGCTTGAGGCCGAGCGCGGTGGCGTTAAGCAGCAGTTCCACGGGCGTCTCGGGATAGCCGACGCTCACGCGCACGTCGGGGCATTGCTCGCGGATGTCGCGCGCGACTTCCTCGGCCCTGGCCGACGTGCGGTTCACGAGGTGCAATTCGTCCACGCCTTCGTGGGCGAGTTTGAGTGCGGCGGCCCGCCCTGCCCCGCCCGCACCCAGCAACAGCACGCGCGCGCCGCGCAACTCAATCTGCAAATCTTCACGGATGGCGCGGGCAATGGCATCGGCGTCGGTGTTGAAGCCGTGCGTGCGAATGTCGTCCGGCACGTCGGCAAATTCGCGCAGCGGTTTCCACGCGCCGTCCGCATCGCGCGCCTCGAAGCGAATCGTGTTCACCGCGCCCCAGCGGCGGGCGGAGTCATCGAGCACGTCCAAGAGATCGAGCGCGAGCAGCTTGTGCGGCACGGTGAGATTGAGGCCGATGAACTTCATGGCCTTCGCCCCGGCGATGGCCGCGCGGAGATTTTCCGGGTGAACATCGAACGCCACGTAACGCCAGTCGAGGCCGAGCGCGGCGAGACCGGCGTTCTGCATCGCGGGCGAGGCGGAGTGCTTTACGGGATGGCCATAGACCGCGCAAAAGCGCGTGGCGGCGGAGATATTTTTGGGGAACAGACCGGACACGCGGCGCGTTATACGGGAGGAAAGCGGAAAGCGGGAAGCGGAAAGCGGCTGCTACTGCGCCTCCAGCGATTTCCCCGCGCGCACCTCGGCGATGCGCTTGTCTATTTCCTCCGGGTGTGGAGAAGCCTTGCGGACCAGTTCCAGCCAGTGGACGGCCTGCTCGCGCCGGCCCTCGCGGTCTTCCACGACCGCGAGATTGTTCAAGAGTTGCAGCGCGGCAAAAATGTTCTGCCGGTCGCCGGGCTTGCCGTTTTCCTGTTCGCGCCAGTGGCGGAATCCCAGTTCGAGGACGTTGCGCGCGCGCACGTAGTCGCGGCCAGCCACGTAGCCGCGCCCCAGTTCCAACAAAATTTCGTAGCTCTCGGGATTATGCCGCAACCCTTCGCGCAGAAACTGCTCGGCCTCCGCGTCACGCTTCAGCTCGCGCAGCCAGAACGCGCCCACGGTGTAGCTCTCGACCTTGTTGGGATCGAGCTGTGCGGCCAGTTTGATCCACGGGAGAATTTCCTTCGCGGCGTCCGCACCTTTGCCTTTGTCGGTCAGGTGCGTGTGCTTGGAGACAAAAAAGTTCCGGGAGAAGCCGTCGAACCAATCCTTCGGCTGGCCGAGGAAGTCCGCTTCCTCCTCGCCGTGATTGCAGTGCGCGCCATGCACATGCTCGGCCTCGGCGTGCTTCTCAGCCTTCGCCTCCGGTTGGGCGGACTTGTGACCGTGGTCATGATCGCACGGCCCCTCGTGCCCGTGATTGTGCTCGCACTTTTCCGCCTTCTCCTCCTTCGCGCCCGCGACCAGGTGATTCTCCTTCTTCTTGGCCCCGTCAAAAATGGTCGGGTAGTAGCCGCTGTGGAAATACACGTCCGACCGCGTGAAGAAATGATCCGCGAACAGCTTCCGGCTGTCGCCTAGCATGTTCCCCATGACGCTAGTGCTCACGCCGCGCCGCGACTGGCTGGCGTCGAAACGCGGCCCCACCCACGTCGCGAGGCTGAAGCAGCTCACGGCCAGCAGCAGCAGGGAAAGAATCGGTGCGCTCATGTTCGGGAAATTACGTGGTCAACGCGCGGCGGCGGAACAGCAGCCACGCCGCCAGAATCAGCAGCGCCGAGTAGCCGCCGTAGAACACCAGCGCCTGCGCCCAAACCGCGAAGCCCGGCATCGGATCGTGGAAGATGAGGAACTGCCGCACGCTGAACGCCCAATCCAAACGCGGCAACAGATAGTAAATCGCGTAGGTGATTTTCCCCGTCACGCCGTCGAGATGCAGCGCCACCGTGTTCAGGTGCCGCGCGAGGAAAAGAATTCCCACCGCCACGATGAAGCAAATCGTCCCGTTCGATGAGGGCGCGGCAAACACCACCGAGCCGAGCAGCGCCATCGCCACGACCACGGCCAGCGCGCCCCAGTGCAGGAGAAACGCCACCGTGTAAGCGCCCACGTCCAGCGTGTGTTCGCGCGACGCGGCCACGATGCCGAGGAACAGGTAGAACACGAACAGCGACAGGCCGCACGCGATCCAGCAGCCGGCAAATTTCCCAATCAGCAGTTGCGCACGCGACACCGGCTTGGCCAGCAGCGGGAAGATCGTCCGCAACTCTTTCTCCGCGTGCAGTTGCCGCGCGGTCGTGGTGATGGCCATGACCAGCGAACTGATCCACACGAGAAGCAGCGCGAGTTCCTTCAAGTAGCCCGCGATGCTGGCGTCGTTGAAAATGTTAATCGATCCCATCAGCAGCGTGATGAGCGCGGTGAGGATGAACAGGACGTAAAAGTCCTTGCGCCGGATCATCTCCTTGAGCACGACGATGGCGATGGCGTGGATGGTGTTCATAAGGGCAAATCAGAAGTCAGAATGCAGAAGTCAGAAATGTTCATGCGGCTTTGGTTTCAGGGACGCTGTCCGCAGCTTGCGGCGCGAAGCCGATGATGCGGAGGAAGGCTTGCTCCAAGTCGCAGTTGTATTCCCGCACGATGTCGGCCACGCGGCCCTCGCGCTTCAACTCGCCTTGATGGAGAATCGCCACGCGGTCGCAAATCGTCTCGACCTCGCCAAGTTCGTGCGAGGAGAAGAACACCGTTTTGCCCTCGTTCTTCAGACGCTGGATGATTTCGCGCACCTTCATGCGGCCAATCGGATCGAGGCCGCTCGTCGGCTCGTCGAGGATCAGCAGGTCGGGATTGTTGATCAGCGCCTGCGCTAGACCGGCGCGCTGCTGCATCCCCTTCGAGTAGGTTTTGATCTGCCTCTTCCGGGCGTGGTCCAGCTCGACCAACTTCAGCACGTCGTCGATGCGCCGCTCTCGCTCGGTCTTGGGAATATTGAAAATGCGCGCGTAGAAGCGCAGCAGTTCCTCGGCGGTGAGAAATTTGTAGTAGTAGGTCAACTCCGGCAGGTAGCCGA
>JANOAY010000419.1:0-1918 GCA_031411375.1 Pedosphaera sp.
AACGCGCCGTCATTCGTGCGTTGCTGCGGACTGGAAAGTCCGCGCTCCGCGATCAGCCCAGAATACGGCTGCCCTGCGTGAGGAAGATGCCCTTCAAGTTCATCTCCAGCGCGGCGGCGTTGCCGGCCTTCAGCATCGCCTCTTCCTTGGAAATTCTGCCCGCGTTGTAGAGGTCGAGCACCGCCTTGTTGAAGTCCTGCATCCCGTCGTCATGGCCGGTCTCGACGGCGACGGAAAGTTTGTCGAGCCGGTTCTCCTCGATCAGTTTCCGCACGATGGGCGTGTTGAGCATGATCTCGCACGCGGGCGCCATCTTACCATCGAGCGTCGGCACCATGCGCTGGCAGATCACGGCCTTCAAAGTTCCGGCGAGCTGACGGCGAACCTGTTCGCGCTCATCGGCCTTGAAGAAGTCGAGCACGCGCCCCACGGACGATGAAGCGTTCGTGGTGTGGACGGTGGAGAGAACCATCTGGCCGGTGTCAGCAGCATTGATGGCGGCGGCGAACGTGATGGAGTCGCGCATTTCACCGATCATCACGATGTCCGGATCCTGGCGCAGCGCGGAACGCAAACCGGTGTAAAAAGTTTCCGTGTCGAGACCGACTTCACGCTGCTCAATAATGGACTGGTTGTCCTCGAACACATACTCGATGGGGTCTTCCATGGTGACGATGTGTTTGCGGAAATTTCCGTTCACATGCTCGATCATCGCGGCGAGCGACGTGGACTTGCCGGAACCAGTGGTGCCGGCGAGCAGCACGATGCCGCGCGGTGATTCCGCGATCTCGCGCATGATGGGCGGCAGGCCGAGATGCTCGAAGTCCGGCACGGTGTTCTTCACGTAACGCATGGCCATCGCCATCTCGCCGCGCTGCTGGAAAATGTTCGTGCGGAAACGTCCGATGCCGTGGATAAAGTAGGAGAAGTCCGCCTCGCGCTTGACCGCGAAGTGCTCCTTCATGTGCGGCGGCAAAATGTGGCTGATGACGTTGTCCATCCACTCGACGGTGGGAATGGGCGCCTCGATGGCGATAAGCTGGCGGCTGATGCGGAGCACGACGGGTCCGCCGACTTTAATGTGCAAATCTGAGGCGTGCGCGTCCACGGCCGCCTTCAGAATCCGGTTGAAAACTTCCATGCGGGAATTCTAAGCACGCACCGAGATCGCAGCGATAGAAGAAAAATCATTGAGCCGCTGCTGGGCCTGATCGGAGACACTGGTGAAGACGAGCGAGACGTCGTAGCCCGCGTGACGACTGCCCCGGCTCGCCACCACCACGCCGCCGCAGGTGAAAGATTTCGTGCCGGGCAGTTGCAAATCCACGGTCATCTCGGTCCACAGCGCGACCTCGGTAGTGGTCTTGAATTCGAGGCCGTTCTTGCGGATGCGGAAGGAAGTGGGGCAAAGCAGGTGGACGGTCTCGGACGCCCGGGCGGTGATGGGTTGCTGGAACAGTTCTGATTTTGATTTGCTGGCGCTCATGTCGTCGAAGTTAGCATTGTTAGTCGCGCCGTCAACGTGAGCGGCGAGAGAATTTTTCAAAACCAAGTCCGGGAAAGCACGCGTCTGGTCTTCCGTGAAGGAACCCAGGCCAGACGAATTTGTTCAGCCCTTCTTATCCAACGCCTTCTTGATTGCGGCCAGCACGCGGCGCTGGACGGACACAGGCGTCCCGACGATGCGCGCGCCCGCCGCCGCCGGATGGCCGCCGCCGCCGAAGAGTCCGGCGATTTCGCTCACGTTCACTTTCCCGTTTTTGGAACGCATGCTGAGACGGACGAGATTCGGTTCCATTTCTTCGAAGCAGCATGCGGCGACGACCGGATCGATGTCGCGGATGTGCTCGATGAGTCCCTCGGTGTCGTTGCGCTCGGCGCCGGTTCTGGCTCAAGCAAAAAGATTTCACCCGCACCG
>JANOAY010000420.1:0-3303 GCA_031411375.1 Pedosphaera sp.
GCGGGCCTGACGCCCGCAGCCCGCGCGTGTCGGAATTGGAGCAGGAACTGTTGCAGGTGCGCGGCGAGTCGCGGGCCACCCACGAAGAGATGCAGACCACGCAGGAGGAACTCCGTTCCGCCAACGAGGAATTGCAATCCACGAATGAAGAGATGCAGTCCACCAACGAGGAACTCACCACCTCCAAGGAAGAGATGCAATCCATGAACGAGGAGATGCAGACGGTCAACATGGAGTTGCAGGTCAAGTTGGATGAGCTGGCGCACACGGGCAACGACATGAAGAACCTGCTCGACAGCACGGACATCGCGACGCTTTTTCTGGACAAGAATCTCAACGTGCGGCGGTTCACCCCGCAGGCGACGAAGATCATCAAGCTCATCGCAGCGGACGCGGGCCGGCCCATCACCGACCTGTCCTCGGATCTGCAGTACCCGGAACTGGCCGACGATGCACGCGTGGTGCTGCAAAAACTGGCCCCCGTGGAAAAACCGATCAGCGCGCGCGATGGCCGCTGGTTCACCGTGCGGATCATGCCCTATCGCACAATGGACGACCGGATTGACGGCGTGGTGATCACCTTTGCGAACATCACCGTGTCCAAGACGCTGGAGGCGAAACTGCGCGACAAGCACACCGCCTTGGAAAAACATGTCGCGGAAGAATCCGCCACCCGGGACCAGGCCCAGAGCCGGACGACTTTGAAAACGAAGACCCCGCCCCGAACGAGGGCCGATAAAAAATCATGAAACCTTCCGCCAAGCCCACGAAGCCCACCGCCACCGCCAAGGCGGGCGAAAAACGCGAGTTTGGCAACCACCGCCCGATGATGCGCGAACTCTACCGCCGGGCCGAAGCCCAGTTGCGGAAGCGGCGGAACGATCTGAAGTCGCAGCTCAGAGAAGACAGCGAAGACGCGAAGCCTGCCACCGACACGCATCGGCTGCTCCACGAGTTGCAGGTTCACCAGATCGAACTGGAGATGCAGAACGCCGAACTGCGGCAGTCCCGGGATGAACTGGAGCAGGCGGTGGAGAACTACACCGACCTCTACGATTTCGCCCCGGTGGCCTATTTCACACTCACCGCCGACAGCACCATCCAGCAGGCGAATCTCACCGGGGCCAGCCTGGTCTGCATTGACCGCTCCCGCCTGGTGGGCCGGTGCTTTGACCAGCATTTTCCCGCCGCAGTGCGTCCGGATTTTCAGGCCTTCCTCAAGAAAGTCTTTGCCGGCTCGGCCAAACAATCCGGCGACTTTGAAATGCTTTGCCCCGGCCACCCGTCCCGGATGGTGAACATCGAAGCCCGGCGCTCGCCCGCCGGCGAGTCCTGTCGCGTCGCGGTGGTGGACATCACCGTGCGCAAACGCGCGGAGGAGAAAGTGCGCACTTCGGAAGTCCGCTACCGCCGGCTCTTCGAGGCGGCACACGACGGCGTGCTCCTCCTCGATCCCGCCACGCGCAAAATCACCGATGCCAATCCGTTCATGACCAAGCTGCTCGGCTACAAGCATGATCAGTTGGTGGGCAAGGAACTGTTCGAGATCGGCCTGCTGAAGGATGAAGCCGCGAGCCAGGAGATGTTCCAGAAACTGAAACGGCAGCGCGAAGTCCGCTACGAAGATTTGCCGCTCGAAAGCCAGACCGGCCGCCATCAGGAAGTCGAAGTCGTGGCCAACCTGTATCAGGAAGACGGCCACGCCGTCATCCAGTGCAACATCCGCAACATCACCGCGCGCAAGCAGGTGGAGCAGCAGCTCGCGGAAAAGGCCCGGCTCCTCGACCTGAGCCATGACGCCATCATCGTGCGCGATATGAAGGGGCATATCCGCTACTGGAATCACGGCGCGGAGGAGTTGTACGGCTGGTCGCGCCAAGAGGCGCTGGGAAAAGTCAGCCACCGTCTGCTGCAAACTGAATTCCCCACGCCGGTGAAACGGATGATGGCCGAGCTGCTCCGCACGGATCGCTGGATCGGCGAACTGGTGCATACCACCCGCGCGGGCCGGCGCATCACCGTGCTCGCGCGCAAGACGCTGGACCGGGACCGCCAGGGCCGTCCGCTCGCGGTCTTGGAAAACATCAGCGACATCACCGCGCGCAAACAGGCCGAGGTGGCCTTGAGTGCGAGTGAAGCGCGCTTCCGCGCCGCCGTGGGCGCGGTCAGCAGCCTCATCTGGACGAACAATGCCCAGGGCTTGATGGAGGGCGAGCAGCCCGGCTGGGCGAGCTTCACCGGTCAGACCTTGAAAGAGTATCAAGGTTACGGCTGGGCCAAGGCGGTGCATCCGCAGGACGCGCCGCCGACCGTCGCCGCCTGGAAGCGGGCCGTGGCGAAAAAAAGCATCTTTGAGTTCGAGCATCGCGTGCGCCGGCGCGACGGGGAATGGCGCCTGTGTTCCATTCACGCGGTGCCGTTGCTTGGCGGCGATGGGCAGATTCGTGAATGGGTGGGGGTGCATACCGACATCACCGAACGCAAGCGGGCCGAGGAAGGGCAGCGCCGCCTGGACGTGATGACCGCCTCGAACCGGAAGCTGGAGGAGGAAATCATCCGGCGGCGGGCCATCGAGAAATCTTTGCAGCAAAGCGAGCGGCACCAGCGCGGGCTGCTTGCGCAGTCGCAAGTGATGCAGGCGCAGTTGCGGCATCTTTCCCACCAGATTCTCTCGGCGCAGGAGGAGGAGCGGAAAAAAATCAGCCGCGAGCTGCACGATGAGATCACCCAGATTCTCGCCGGTATCAATCTCCGGCTTGGCGGTTTGAAAGCCGGAGCCGGCGCACAGAGCCGGAGTTTCCAGAACCAGATCGCGCGCACCCAGCGCCTCGTGGAGCAGTCCGTGGAGATCGTCCACCGCTTCGCGCGCGACCTGCGCCCCACGCTCCTTGACGACCTCGGGCTGATTCCCGCGCTGCACGCCTTCGTGAAAACCTTCACGCAGGAGACCGGTCTGCGTGTGTCCCTCACGGTCTTTGCCGGGGTGGAAAAATTGGACAGCGCGCGGCGCACCGTCCTCTTCCGCGTCGCGCAGGAGGCGCTGACCAATGTGCATCGCCACGCCCGCGCCAGCTCGGTGGTTCTCCACATTAAAAAAACGGCGGAGCGCCGCGTCCTCATGACCATCCACGACAACGGCCAGAATCCGCCGGACGATCCGATGCGCGCCGGCGCACGCGGCAAACGCCTCGGCCTGATCGGCATGAGGGAGCGATTGGAAATGGTCGGCGGCAAATTCAACATCCAGGGCGAGCCAGGCCAGGGCACCACGGTGATCGCGGAAGTCCCGTTCGGCAAAGGGCG
>JANOAY010000421.1:0-3360 GCA_031411375.1 Pedosphaera sp.
GGGGGGGGGGAATCGTTGGACGCGAGGAAAGCAGAAAAACTATCCTCGTCTTAAGAGCTAAACATCACATGAAGAAGATTAACGTAGTGGCCCAGTTCACACCGCCGCCCATGAAGGAGCAGGGCGGACTTAATTTTATCAAGGCCCGAGACCTCATTAACGAGGCCCATGACAATCGGCTCCGCGTAATCATCGGTGCATCGACATTTGAGGATCAGTTGGAAACGATCATCCTCAATTTCTTCTTTGGCGAATCGGACACCAAGCGTAATTCGTTTTCCTCCTTTGTCCTGAACTCCAGTTGGTGCGGCTTCGACGCCAAGCGAAAACTTATTGAACACATACTTGCCCAAGAAAAAGCTTTATCAGTTGAGGATACCGAGAAGTTCCTGAAGACAATGCGAAAGGTGATTGCCTACCGGAATGCATTCGCACATGGCAAATTCAGATACGATGCAGAACATGCCGTATGGCTTTCTTACTTCGAGGGTAAACCAACCGAAAAAAAGCTCACCGATGAGTACCTCAGCGAAATCGAGAACACACTTAAAGCTGCGTACGAAACGGCATTCGATCTCAGCCTGAAGATCAAGAACAACGCCCAAGAAGCTGATTGACCAACGCTCTCAGCCTCACTCCTTGCCCGCCGCCGCCATCTCCACCTCGTGCTTCACGCGCGCGGGAAACATTCAGGCCGCCTTCTTCATGCGCGGCTTGAACATCTCCACGCGGGAAACGTGCTCAAAGTAGCAGACAACGAAGCTTGGCCCGCCCAGCTCGTGGCCCGGCCCGCTCGCCAGCACCAGCCCGTCGTTGCCGACCAAGGCAAAGTCAGGATGGGTGACAGTGTAAGCTCGTCCATCATCCATGCAGACCTTGAAGGGCTTGCGGATTGAGTCTCGAACCATTTCGCGCAGTGCTTCCGGTTTCATGCGGGAACCTTACTCCTGGCCCACCGCCGCCGCCAAGTCGGTTTCGTGCTTCACGCGCGCCGCGTCAATGTCGTAGGCGTGGTTGTCGGTGTGGTCGGGATTGAGCGGCGAGATGTCGCGCAGGCGCTTGATGAGCCCGGGCAGGTGCTTGAGCACGTAGTCCACTTCCTCCGCCGTGTTGTAGAGGCCGAGGCTGAAGCGCACGCTGCCGCGCGCACGCATCGGGTTCAGGCCCATCGCCATCAGGACATGCGAGGGGTCGAGCGAACCGGTGGTGCAGGCGCTGCCGCTGGAGCAGCAGATGCCGAGATGGTCGAGGAGCAGGAGCACGGCTTCCGCTTCCACGAAGTCGAAGGCGATGTTCGCGGTGTTGGGCAGGCGCGGTTCCTTGGCGCCGTTGCGCACGGTGTTCGGAATGGTGCGCAGGATGGTGTCTTCGAGCCGGTCGCGCAGGGCGCGCACGCGGGTGTTCTCCTCGTCGAGTTGCGCCATGGCCATCTCCGCCGCGCGTCCGAAGCCGACGATGTGGGCGACGTTCTCGGTGCCGCCGCGGCGTCCGCGCTCCTGGTGCCCGCCGATGACGTAGGGCTGGAACTTGGTGCGGCGCTTCACGTAGAGCAGGCCGATGCCTTTGGGCGCGTGGAGCTTGTGCGCGCTGAGCGAGAGGAAGTCCACGCCGAGGGCTTTCACGTCAATTTTGATTTTGCCCGGCACTTGCACGGCGTCGGTGTGGCAGAGCACGCCCTTGCTGCGGCAGATGGCGGCAATCTCCTCGATGGGAAAGAGCACGCCGGTCTCGTTGTTCGCCCACATGATGGAAACGATGGCGGTGTCGGGGCGGATGGATTTCTCCAGCAGATGCAAGTCGAGCGAGCCGTCGCTCTCGACGGGGAGGAACGTGACGTCGTAACCGGTCTTCTGGAGAAACGCGCCGTAGTTCATGTTCGCCGAATGCTCGACGGCGGTGGTGATGACGTGCTTCTTGCCCGGCTGCGTGACGAGCGCGGAGTGAATCGCCGCGTTGTTGCTCTCGGTGCCGCAACTGGTGAAGACGATTTCCTTGGGGTCGCAATTGATCAGCGCGGCGACTTGCGCGCGAGCTTTTTCGACGTGGCCGTGGACTTGGGAGCCGAACGCGTAGGCGCTGGAGGGGTTGCCCCAGAATTCGCGCAGCATGGGAATCATGGCGTCGGCGACTTCCGGCGCGACGCGGGTGGTGGCGTTATTGTCGAAGTAAATCACTTTGGGTGCGGTCATAAATTCGTCGGCGTAACTTTAGGGGCGGGGGCGCGACGGGCAAGAGAACAAATTGGGGGGCAAAGGAGCGCGGACCTCGCCGTCCGCGCTCCGACGATGGACGACGAGCTTCACGCCCTGCGCTCTTTGATGCCGGCCAGAATGTCCGCCACCACTTCCCCCTTCGGCTTCGCGCCTTGCGGGCCGCCGTGGTGGAGGCGGACGCTCACCGCGCCGGCTTCCATGTCGCGGCCGCCGTTGACCAGCCGTAGCCGACGACGTGAGGAGGCGGTTAACTTTCTCTACGTTCCGCGTTGGAAATCTTCGCCTTGAACGGCGTCGCGCTTTAGTCCGCATCCACGCGCACCATGTTCGCGCGCAGTTCGGCCACGATGGGCTGGGCGAAGGCGATCAACGCTTCGTCGTCGTTGAGCGTGATGAGGAGCACGGCCAGCACGGATTCGGCTCAGAACCGCAGCCGGAAAAACCGGTTGGTGGACGGGGCGCTGTTGGTCACGAAGATTCTTCCACCATTCGTGACAAAGGGGCCGGGATAGCTGCTCCAACTGTTGCTCGCCAGCACGGATGCGAACTGCAGCGCGTAGCACGGGAACTGATTCGTCCACGAGACGACAACGTTCGTGCTGCTGCGGACGACGTTCAATCGTGGCGCGGCGCCCGGCAGCACGATTACCTTGAACGTGCAGAAGTTGGTGTTGCCCGCCGTGTCGCGCGCGCCCAGCGTTACTGTGTTTGTCCCGACGGGAAACGCCGAGCCGGACGCCGGATTGGTCGTGGTCAGAGAGAGAGCAAGGTTGTCGCTGACGGAGACGGTGTAGTTCACGTTCGTAGGACAGTAGCCTTTCGCGGTGACCACCACATCCGTCGAACAACTGACCGTGGGCAGGATTGTGTCCACGGTCCAGGTGACGGTGGCCGGCGAGGCGTCGGTATTTCCTGCGAGGTCAATCGCGCGCACGTTGAACGTGTGCGACGCGCTGGACAAGCCGGTGAAATTCACCGGACTCGTGCAATTCGTGTAGGCCGCGCCATCCAGCTGACATTGAAAGCCCGTCACGCCGACGCCGGTGTCGCTGCCGGTGAAACTGAAACTCGCCGCCGCGCTGTTCGTCAGCGCCGGCAGCTGCGCGGTGATCGTCGTGTTGGGCGCGACCAGATCAATCGTGTAAAC
>JANOAY010000422.1:0-4894 GCA_031411375.1 Pedosphaera sp.
CCACGAGTCCGAGCAGCGCGTCGCTCATGCACGCCAGATGCACGTCCGCAGCGGCGAGCGATTCGGAAAGTTTTTCCAGCGGCGCGGGCGGGCGGAACTCGACGTTCGCGCAGGACGCCAGCGCGATCCGCACCGATTCCAACTTCGGCCCGGAGCCAGCGAACACGAAGCGCACCGGTGCGTTCTCCTTCGCCAGCAGCTTCACCGCCTCGACAATCGCCTCGAACGGATGCGCCAGTCCGAAGTTCCCGGAATACATCACGGTGAAGGGATGTTGAGGGTTGAGAGTTGAGAGTTGAGAGTCGGATGCGCCCACGGCCCAGTTGGGGACGACGGTGATTCTCTCTGCGCTGATGCCGCGTGCGATGAGCCGGTCTTTCATGCAGCGGCCCACGGTGATGATTTGATCGTGGCGGCGCAAGGACCAGCTCGACAAACCGCGCAGCCCGCGCGCGGCGAAACCGTTCTTCCGCAACACGCCGAGTTCCTCCGCCACTTCGGGATAAACATCCTGCGCCCAATGCACGAGGCGTGCGCGTTTCCAAAATTTTAAAAGCGGCCCGAGCACAAGCAGCAGCGGCGGATCAGTGAGCGTGACGATCATGTCGTGACGCGGCAGCCGCAGCGCGCGCCAGAGCAGCGCGGGATAGAGCGAGGCGTAGCTGAGCGCGCGGCGCACCAGCGAGGCGCGCGTGAACGGCAGGCCGCGCACGCGGTGAATTTCTACTTTCTGCTTTCTGCTTTCTGCTTTCGAGACGCCCGCCGCCAGCACGCTGACTTGCCAGCCCTCTTTCACCAGCGTCTCCGCGAGTTCGGCCAGCAGTTGCCCCGTAGCGCCGTCGTCGGGCGGATACACACGGTTTTTGAAGAGAATGGAAGGCACGGAGGTGAAAAGCTGAAACGCTGAAAGCTGAAAGCTGAAATGAAAACAACGCCGGGCGCTCAAGGATTTGTCCGCAGCAACTTTGGCAACTGGGCGCGCAGCAATTCCTCCGCGTGCGCGGCGTCGCGCGCGCCCCACAGGCCGATTTGCAGCACGCGCTGGCCCTGGTTGCGGCGGCGCTCGCGCACGGCGTCCAGCCGCGCGCGGCGCGTGAGCAGTTGCGTCACGTTCCGCTGCTCCGCCGCGCCGTCTTCCCAGAGCGAGTAGAAGACAAACAGCGGACGCCCGCCCTGCTCCGTCGTGTAGCAGCGGAACGGCAGCGACAAGCCTGCGGCCTGGACACGCGTCACGTCCGAGATGTCGCGCAGATTTTTTCCGGCGGCGGGCAGGCAGATTTCCGGGGTGTGATTGCGCGCCAGCGTGGTCGCGGTGCGGCCCGGTTCCCAGCGCAGATAAATCATCTGCCAGCGCGTGCCGTCCGCGCTGCGCCAGGAGGCGGATTCGCCCTCGTCGTAGCGCAGGATTTGCCGCGCGGCGGGCGGCAGGTCCACGGTTTTGAAACTGGATTCGCCACGCGGAAATTCCGCGCGCCACTCCGCCGTCACCACGCGCGGCGCGCTGGCGTACCAGAGGCGCACGGCGAATTCACCGGCGAGCAGAAACAACGCCGTGGAAAAGATGAGTGTTGATATACCGCAGAGGCGCAGAGGCGCAGAGGCGCGGAGCGCGGGAAAATTTTCCACCTCTTTCCTCTCCGGCCCCTCTGCGTCTCTGCGTCTCTGCGGCAAATTCTTTCGCGCCAACCAAGTGGCCGCCAGCCACACACCGCAGAAGCAGCCGAGCAGAATGGTCACGCCCGCCGGGTCGTGCCAGCGCGCGACGGCTGCCGAGCCTTGCTTCGTCGCCACGAGCGAGAGAGTGAGCGTGCGCGCGAGGTTGAAGACGCACGCGAGCGCGAAGCTGACGCCGAGCAGCGTCACGCGGCGCGTCACGTTCAGCCGCCGCCATTCGCCGAAGAAGAGCGCGAGCATCAGCGCCGCCTGGAGCGAGCGGATGCCGCTGCAAGCCTCGTCCACATCCACGAAGCCGCCCGCCGTCTCGATGACATTGCCGTGCGTGAGCGCGGGAAACCCCAGCACATTCAACACCTCGACCGTCGCGGCCACGATGCCGCGCGTGAGCAGTTGAATGAGCGGCTGCTCAATGGGCGTCGGCCACGGCACGGCCACGAGGAAGAAGAGAATTGGAAATGCGAACTGCTTCAGCGCACGCGCGCCGCCGGACAAAAACAGAAACGCCAGCGTCAGCCCAGTCACTTCCAAGGCCAGCGCCCAGCTTACGAGCCGCCAGTCCGGGTTCGCTTCCTCGACGAGGCGGGTGAGGAGGAAGGCGGCGAGAAGAAAAAAACTGAAAAGCTGAAAGGCTGAAAAGCTGGAAGGCCCGGGTTTCAGCATTTCAGTTTTCAGCGTTTCAGCGTTTTGAAACCTCCTCCACGCCAGCACCGCGCACAGAAACGGCACGGCCCAGCCGTAGGCATATTGCTCGTCCACCGTCCACGGCACGCGCAGGTGCAAAATCAAACGCAGCCAGACGAAGGCGAGGACCGCCAGCGCCACGACCACCGGCCAACGTGTGGATGAGGTGGACTTCAACATGGCAAGGCGGAGGGCCGGCCGCCAACCCGGCGGGTGAAATGGAAAAAATTTCCCGCAGATTCAGAGCGGCCACGGATGGAAAAGTCTGCTCCGTGGAATTCTGAATCGGTGGGAAACAAAATTTGCGACGGGTCGGAGACCGGCGCTCCGGGCCGCGTGGTCGTCTGGGTGAGAGTGAAAAAGTTCATGCTCCTCGCGGCCAGATGCCGTAGCGCAGCGCGTAGGCCACGGTTTTCAAATACTCGCTCGCGATGTAGCCGCGTTCAAATTTCCACGGCTTGGTGCGCGGCACGGGCGCGGAGAGGAACTCGATCTCCGGCGCGTATTTCCGAAACGAACTCAGCGCGCGCCGCGAATGAAACCATGAGGTCACGATGATGACACGCTGGCACTTCTGCGCGCGCAGCAGCTTCACCGTCTCCACCGCGTTCTCCTGCGTGCTGCGCGAGGCGCATTCAAGTTCAATACTTTTCGAGGAGACGCCGCGCTGCACCAGGACGCGCCGGTTGCTTTCGCAATCGCCGCGCCCCGAGACAATGACGCGCGGGGCCAGCCCGTTCGTAGCGAGCCGCGCCGCGTGCTCCGCGCGCACGACCGGTTCGCCACCCAGCACCACGATGACATCGGCGGTCTGAAGTTTTGAAGTCACGCAAAGAATGGGTTCGTCGCACGTCGCCAGCACAACGGCGAGCACGACGAACCAGATGGCCGTGACCGCAAGCCAGCGACGGAGTTTGAAATGACGGCGGGGAATCATCGCGGTGCTACTCCTCGTGGCCACGACACAAGAATGTGTCTCAACCTGCCGGCTGGAAAGCCGGCGTTACGTAACGCCGACATTCCTGTCGGCAGGTTGAGAGGTTTTCCAACCTCGTGTCGGCAAACAACGAAGCAGCCCACGCGAACCATCATCTTCATTTATCAGTTGGAGGGAACAGACTGGAAGCCTGTCTCACCTTCCGCCGCACCTCGGCGATGTATTGCGAGCGAATCTGGCAGGCCACGAAGCCCGCGCGACCTTCGAGAAATCCGCCGCGCACGAAGTAGTGATAGCCAAACCAGATCAGCGGCTCGCCCGGAATGCGGATGACCAGCTTCTTCAACCACCGCCGACGCTCCTGCGCGTTGCCGAAAAACTTCGGCTCAATCGCCTCCTCACCGTAGCGGCCCGTGGTCAGGAAGCGATGCCGCACCGCCGCCTCCCACGTCGCGTAGCGATGATGCTTTTCGCGATACGCTTCCAGCCCTTTGAAGTCTTCGTGAATGAGCGGCGTGTTCAGTTTTCCAATCTGACCTTCCACGATCACACGCTCATGCACTTCCATGTCGAAGCCGCTCGGGTCATTGTCAATCAGCCGCTCGAAGCGCGCGCGGTCGCAGCGAAACAGCAGCACGGCCTGATGCGAGAACCCGCCGTAGCGAAAACGTCGCCCGAGAAAATGAAACTCCTTGCGGATGAGAAAGGCGTTGGGCGTGGTGGCCCCGCTCGCGCTGCGAGCGGTGTCAGAACCGGTCTGAAAATGTGGGGCAGACATCTTGTCTGCCGGTTCAGGCGGCATCCTGCCGCCTGCCACACGGGACAAGGATGCCCCGTGAACCGTCAGGCTGGAAGCCTGCCCCGCATTTTCAGACCGGCTCTCCGTGGTTTCGGATTTTACCCTCGCATCTTCCTCGCCTCGCCGCGCGAGGCTTGCCACCTCGCGGAGAGCTTCGGCAATTTCCTGCCAGAGTTGTTCCGGCACCACTTCATCCGCGTCGAGCAGCAGCACCCACGGCGTGCGAATCTCCAAAGTGTCGAGCGCCCACTGGCGTTTCTTCGGGTAGCCGCCGGTGTAGTTGAACTGCACCACTTCCGCGCCGTGCTCGCGCGCGCTCTGCGCCGTGTCATCCGTGCTGTGGGAATCCAGCAAGACGACGCGCGCCGCCGGCTTCAACGCGGCGAGGCAACGCGGAAGATTCTTCGCCTCATTGCGCGCGGCCAGCAGGACGGTGATGGGTAGGGAGTGAGACAACGGGACAACAAGACTACGGGACTACGGGACTGAAAGACACACGCGCAAGACTTAGCACCAGCAGACTGGTGAAAAGCGCGCTCCACTTGCGCAAGGGGCCGGCCTCCTTCTCCACGGCCGCGATCAATCCGTGCAAGGCGGCAAAGGTCTGACGCGTCTGCCCCGCCAGATTCTCGGCTTTGGTTTCATCAAGATAGTTTAGCCGCTTGGCCAGATGGACGAAGTATTGCGCTTCCGCCAATGAGCCGCGTGCGATGTAGAGAAAGTGCAGATACTCCTTTTTGCTCTCGCGCGCGGAACCTTCCACGATGTTCGCCGCGACGGACGCCGCCGCGCGACGAAGC
>JANOAY010000423.1:0-2044 GCA_031411375.1 Pedosphaera sp.
CGCAGCCCAGCCGCAGCACACTGAAACTTGGGAGCGTCTGGTTTCAGGCGAGGCCGCTGCGGCTGGGCTGCGCCACAGCCGCGCTCCGGGGCGGTGCCGAGTTGCACCCGAAACATACCCTCCCAGAATTTTCTTCGTGATTTCACCGCCGCTGAAATTTAGCCTCGGGCCATGATCATGTGGATTGCAGCGCTCCTGCTCGTGGCGGCGACCGTGGCTATTGGCTACCGGCAGGGCGCGATTCGTGCCTCGTTTACTTTCATCGGCCTGCTGGTGGCGGCGGTGCTGGCCATTCCGTTCGGCCCGATGTTCGCGTGGGTTTTTCCGCTCCTCGGTTTTAAGAATCCGCTCGCGCCGAAATTTGTCGCACCGGTGATCGCGTTCTTCGCCATCTCGCTCGTGTTCAAGGGCCTCGCGGCCTTCGTGCATCGCAAGGTGGAATACAGCTACCGTTACAATCGCGACGACGCCTCGCGCGCCGTGTGGGAAGTGCTGATGAAACGCGTGGGCGCGTGCGTGGGCGCGCTGAACGGCCTCGTTTATTTCATCGTGTTCGCGCTCATCGTTTCGGTCTTCGGCTACACCACGATTCAAATCGGCGGCAACGAGGGCGGCGAGAACACTTCCAAGATCATCGGGTTTCTTGGCAAGTCGGCGGATGATTTGAAAGCCACGCAGATGGACAAAGTGGTCGCGCCGTTCAATCCCGCGCCCACGAACTACTTCGACACGGCGGACACGCTGGGCCTGCTTTACCACAACCGCAACCTCGTGGATCGCGTGGGGCATTACCCGCTCTTCGCCGCGATGGCGCAGCAGCCGATTTACAAAACGCTCGGCGCGGACAAGGAATTGCAGACGCTGATCAAGAACAAGGGCAGCTTCGAGGAAATCATGGCCAACGCCACGGTCAGCGAAGTGGTGAGCAACACCGACCTCGTGAAGATCGTCCTCGACATGGACGTGCTCGACTTCAAGGAGTTCTTGGAGACGGGCGTGTCGCCGAAATTTTCGCAGGAGAAATTGCTGGGCCGCTGGCGTTACGACTTGCAGGAGAGCATCCGTATGAACAAGGCGCTGAAGCCGGACCTGGCGGCCTCGACGTGGTTCCGCGTGAAGAACGAGCTGGTCGAGCGCTTCGATGACTCGGTGTTCACCGCGTTTCACGACAACACCGCGAAGTTCCTGATCAAGACGAACATGGATGGCAAGGCGTCGCCGATGTACGACCTGCCGCCGGTGCGCCTGCCGAACGGACGCGTGGTGACGAACAGCGCGCCGCGCTGGGCCGTGACGAACGCCATCTCCTCCGCCACTGGCAAGTGGAGCGGCTCGGCTCCGAACTATTTGATCACGCTCAACTTGCGCGCCGGCGCGGCCACGGTGGAAGGCACGCTGGAGAAAGACAGCCTGTCGTTCCAAGTCGCGAACAAGGCGCTGGCGTTCAAGCGGGTGGCGGACTAGGTAGGACGCGGCTTTCAGCCTGTCTGACCAACTTTCAGGCAACATGAGTTCGTTCGCTACGATTCAGTCCCCGGATGGCAAATACTCAGTCGAGCAGCATGACGACTACGGTGAGATCGGCATGGGCAGCCCAGCATTCGGACACATTACCTTTCGCGGTGCTGATGTTCAGTTCCCCGATTATTTATTCGGCGAGACTATCCTGTTCAGTCCTGACTCACGGTTTGTTGCACTTGAGCAGTTGGTGGATTACCGACCATTCCGAACAAAACTTATCGCCGTTGAATTGCCACGCGGCACAGTTCATTTCATCCGACTCCAGCCGCAGGGAACCGCGACGCCGGAGAGGTGGGAATCGGCCACTCGGCTAGTCTATCGGGTTTGGTCGATTGGTTGTGCAGCGGAGGTAATGTTCTGGGACGCACCGCAGGCTATGCCTAAGAAGAAGGGGTTCTTCAGTTTTTGGAGATGACTAAGTGGGACAGGCTGGTGGATCCCATATCCTAATGGCCGGAGAAACTTGCCCGCATCACCTGCGAGCGAAACACCGGGTCCACCGGCGTGCCGTAGCTCGGCACGG
>JANOAY010000424.1:0-1969 GCA_031411375.1 Pedosphaera sp.
CGTATCCATCGCCAATGTCGAGGCGCGCGACATCAGCTTCGCCATCACGGCGGCCGGCGAAATCGGGCCGGCGGATCAGGTCTCGGTGCGTCCTGAGATCAACGGCAAGATCGCCGAGCTGCCGGTGGACATTGGCGACCAGGTGAAGAAGGGCCAGTTGCTCTGCCGTCTCGACGACACGGACTTGCAGACGGAGAAGGTGACGCAACTCAGCCAAGTGGCGGGGGCGAAGTTGCAGATTGAGGCGGCGACGCTCCAGGTAGAGAAGACCGAGCGTGAGTTCAAGCGCAACGATTCCCTGTTTCAAAACCGTCTGGTCGCGCAGGACATCTTTGACAACGCCCGCACGGATTTTCAGGTCGCAAAAAATTCTCTCCAACTCGCGAAGAACGCCTTGGAACGTGCGGAGAGCGCGCTGAAGCAGGTCGATGACAAGCTCGCGAAGACGCGCATCGAAGCGCCGTTCGATTGCACGGTGCTCACGCGGCCTGTGTCGCTCGGACAGACGGTGTCCGGTTCGGGCGGGTTTAATTCCGGCACGGAAATTCTCAGCGTGGCGAACTTGAACGACATGATCATCACCGCGCACATCAACCAGGCCGACGTGACGCGCATGAAGAACGGCCAGGCCGTGGAAGTGCAGGTCGAGTCGGTGCCGGGCTTGAAGATGAAGGCGCTGGTCGAACGCATCGCGCCACAGGCCGTGATCAAGAACGGCATCAAGGGATTCTCCGCGCGCATCGCGATCAAGGAACTCGATCCGCGCGTGCGCCCCGGCATGACGTCGATTCTCAGCATCCCGGTCGCGAGCGTGGAGAACGCGCTGTCCGTGCCGCTCTCGGCGGTGTTCACCGAACGCGGCGAGCGCTACGTGTATGTGAAGAGCGACGACGAGTTCGAGAAGCGCACGGTGCAGATTGGCATCAGCGACTTGTCCTTCGCGGAAGTGCAGGGCGGCTTGCAGGCCGGCGATGTGGTGGCGCTGGAACTGCCCACGAACATCAAGAAGACGCCGCCGGCGGAGAAGCAGGCCAAGCCGGTCTCGACCAAGAGCAGCGCGGCCACCGGCACGAGCGCCGTGGCTGTGGGAACAACGACGAACAAGTCCGTGTTGTGAGCCACGCCCAATTCCGAATTCCGAATGACGAATGGAGCGGGGCGGCCTGCCGTTCCATTCGTCATTCGTCATTTCCTAATCATGGCCCTCGTCGAACTCCGCAACGTCAGCAAAATTTATCACCTCGGCGGCGAGGAGATTCGCGCGCTGGATGACGTGTCGCTTGACATCGAGGGTGGCGAGTTCATCTCCATCATCGGGCCGTCGGGCAGCGGCAAGTCCACGCTCATGCACATTCTCGGCTGCCTCGATTCGCCGTCGAAGGGCACCATCGCGCTGGACGGAAAATTCATTCACGACTCGTCGGCGTCCGAACTGGCGCGCGTGCGGAACCAGAAAATCGGCTTCGTGTTCCAGTTCTTCAACCTGCTGCCCAAGCTGAACGTGATGCAGAACGTGGAACTGCCATTGATTTACTCCGGCTGCGGCGCGCGCGAGCGGCGTGACCGTGCCATGAGCGTGCTCCAACTCGTGGGCCTCGAGAACCGCAGCAAGCATCGTCCGAACCAGCTCTCCGGCGGACAGCAGCAGCGCGTGGCCATCGCGCGCGCGCTGGTCAATGAGCCGAAGATTGTTTTCGCCGACGAACCGACCGGCAACCTCGACTCGCACACGGGCGAGGCAATTCTCACGCTGTTTCGCAAGTTGAGCGAGCAGGGGCGGACCATCGCGCTGGTCACGCACGATCCTGAGATCGCCGCTGTCACGCCGCGCCGCATCGAGATTCGCGACGGCAAGATCGCCAAGCAGGTGGATGCGAAGCTGGCGGGTCTGGATCGCTTGCCGGGGATGGCGGGAGCTGCGGCGTCGCATTGAATGAAGGACCAAGTTTCCAGTTCCGTGCTCCAGAGA
>JANOAY010000425.1:0-2550 GCA_031411375.1 Pedosphaera sp.
GCGCCGACTTTTATGGAACTCGCCGGCCTGCCCGTGCCCGCCGACATGCAGGGCAAAAGCATTGTGCCGCTGTTGAAGGGCAAGCATCCGTGGGGCTGGCGCGAGAGCATGTATTACCGCTACTACCACGATCCCGGCGATCATCAGACCGCCGCGCACTACGGCGTCCGCACGCTCACGCACAAGCTGATCCACTACTGGAAAAAAGATCAGTGGGAACTTTACGACCTCAAGCGCGACCCGCGTGAGCTGCGGAACATCTACGAAGACCCGGCGCAGAAGCGGCAGATTGCAAAGTTGAAAAAGGAACTGGCTCGGCTGAAGAAGGAGTTGCAGGACAACGACGAGTTCGCGCAGACGCAGCCGGCGAACGGCGTGGACCCCGGCCCGGCGCAGCGCGCGCCGGCGTTGAGATAGCGGGCGGCACGGAGCGCGGGCTTTCCAGCCCGCAGCAATGCTCGTCAGTCGGACGCGTCGGAACTGGCGAATACTGTTCTGCCTTGCACGTTGCTGCGGGCTGGAAAGCCCGCGCTCCGCCGCCTCCGATAAATGCGGGCACCGCCCGCGACATTTGCCTTTTGGATTTTCCCCGCCGGATGTGTTCTGTTGCGCGCATGGACAATTACAACTGGGCCAAAACTTTCGGCGACCACTTCGCGGACGCGCTCGACGCGTATCGCGCCGGAAAGCGTGACGCGGAGACGATGTTCACCCCTGGCGTGCGCGAATTCCTGAAAAACATCGGCGCGACGCCCCAGGAGATTTTTGATTTCGTGGAGGACACGTTCCACGGCGGCGAGCCGGGCGCGGAGACGGCGCTGCTCGTCACCGCCGTGCGCCGTGACTATTTCCTCGCCGTGCAAAATGGAAAGCCCAGCGGCCACCTCATTGACATGGACAAGCTGCCCTCGAAGAGCGCAGAACTCGCCGGCATCGAGTGGCTCCCGCGCATCATCGAGAAGGCGAAGGCCAAGCTGCGCGGCGAGATGCCGCCGGACCTGATGTATGGCTGCGGCGGCGACCGCGCCTTCCTGCGTGAGCACGGGATTCACCCGGCGGATTTCCTGCGCGAAGTCTGGGCGGCGGGCAACGATGTCGCCCGCGTGATTGACTACGTGAAACGTGCGGCAGCGGAGAAGCCGGCGAACGTGACGGGAACAGTCTGCCAGATTTTGCCGGGTGGGCGGATGAAGTGTTAGGCGGCAATCATTTACCAAGCTGGTAGGGCGCGTCGCACCGCGCGCGCCGGGCGTTGGACTTGACGGCGCACGCAAGAATTTCTTACGCCCCACCGGCGCGCGCGGAGCGACGACGCCCTACCAGCGTCGGCGACTGGAACAGGTTTCGTTGGAGCCTCACACTGCGCTCACACCGGAGGTATCCGGAACTTTGTGTATGGGCCGGTTTCATGGTTTACCGCTTCTCCATCGCCCAAGGCGGGGAGATAAACCGTTCGCCTACCTTAACGCCAAATAGATCAGCTTGCCCGCCGCATCCTCGCTCGGAAAGTGGCCCCGGTTCTTCAGCACCTTCCGCAACTGCATGTTCAGGCTCTCGATCGCGTTGGTCGTGTAGATCATCTTGCGGATCTCCGGCGGGTAGTCGTAGAACGGGATCACTTCCGCCCAGTGCCGCCGCCAGCTCGCCGCGATCCTCGGATACTTCTTCCCCAAGGCGCTCTCCGCAAACGCCTCCAGCCGTCGGGCCGCTTCTTCCGCACGGGCCGCCCGATAGATGCTCTTCAGCTCGCCCGCCACGGCCTTCCGATCCTGCCAGCCGCAGTAGGCCAGGCTGAAGCGCGTCAGATGCACGATGCAGGTCTGCACCGTGGTCTTGGGGAACACGCCGGTGATCGCGGCGGGAAAACCCTTCAGCCCGTCGGCCACCGCGATCAGGATGTCGGCCACGCCACGGTTGCGCAGTTCGTTCATCACCTTCAGCCAGAACTTGGCCCCTTCGGTCTGCTCGATCCACAGGCCCAGCACGTCGCGCGTCCCGTCCGCCGCCACCCCCAGCGCCAGATACACCGCCTGGTTCTTCACCGCCCCGTCACTGCGAATCTTCACCCGCAAGGCGCGAAGAACACGATCGGATACATCCGTTCCAACGGCCGGTTCTGCCATTCCACCACCTCGGAGAGCACCGCCAGGCCGATCGGCTGCTCAAAGTGATCCTTCTCGATCTCGGCCTGCCGAAAGTGGCGGGGCTGGAAGTCTTGCGCCGGATCAAGCTGGACTCGCGCACCGGCTCCATCCGGTGGTGGTGCTGACCGGGTCGCGCTTCGAGCGTGACATCCTGGCGACCAAGGAACTGGGGGCTGTCGCCTGTTTGATCAAGCCGGTGGGCTTTCAACAACTGCTGGAGGTCGTGCCGCAGTTGCAATCGCCCGGGGCCGCGCCCAAGCCGGCCAAGAAGACGGCGCGAGCTGGCAAGTAAAGCAGTCGCGCGTCTAACCGTTCATTGACCCCCGGAAATGGTTTGGACAGATTGGGGCTGGAAAAGATTGGAACGTGAAGGGTGGAAAACTTGCTGCGCAGGCCGACCTGCGCG
>JANOAY010000426.1:0-5126 GCA_031411375.1 Pedosphaera sp.
ACGATGTAGCTGGCGCGGTTGCCGACCTTGCGCTGGCGCGCGAAGTCCGCCATCGCGCCGAGCGCGTTCAAGTCCTTGCTCTCGAAGAGCCGCAGTGCTTCCGCCTCGGTCAGGCGTTCGTTGGCCACGACCTTGGTGTAGAGGTCGCGCAGTTCGGAGCGTTGCAGATGAAAGGGCAGTTCCATTTCCACGCGCAGCCTACGGGAAGAATGGCGCGGCGCGAAAGGAAAGACACGGGGGCAAACTCCAAATCCAAAACTTCAACGGCGGTCGGCGGCCACGGGCCGCGCCGCGTTCGACGCCGCGAGCAGCTTCTCGTGCCGCCCTGCCTTCGGCGTTGCGGCCACGGCCTTGGCTTCGGCGTAGAAGGCGGGCAAATCGCCGCCGTGCTTCGCGAGCAGCTGCTGGAACGCGGGCACCAGCGTGAAGTAGGTCGCCACGGTGTTCAGGCGCGCGTTGTTGATCGGGCGCTGGAACCAGCGGTCGTAGCCGCGATAGCCGTTCCAACTGATCTTCAACGCTTCGTAGTCCGCGCGCTGTTGGGCGATGACTTGTTCCTTGGCCGCGCGCTTGGTCTCGTCCGTCGTGGCGTCGTCGTAAATTTTTTTCAACGCCGCGCGCGCTTTCAGCACCAGCGCCACGAACTGTCGCTGCCGTTGCAAATCCAGATCAAACTCCGCGCGCGCCGTCGCGTCGCCGTGTTGCGCCAGCCAGCGTCGCGCGCCTTCTTCGCCGACGGCGGTGGCGAAGGCCTCGTTGAAATCCGTGTCGCCGCTCGCGAACAAACGCTGGTGCGCCAGTTCGTGAAACAGCGTCTCCGCCAGGTCCGCCGGCGGGTGATGAATGAAGGTGTTCAGCACCGGGTCTTTGAACAGACCGAGCGTCGAGTAGGCTTCCACGCCGCCGACATAAACGTCGTAGCCTTCCTGCGCCAGTTGCGCGGCACAGGCGCGCGCGTCCGCCTCGGCGAAGAAGCCGCGATACTTGAGCTTGCCGACGACGGGATACCACCAGCGTTTCGGTTCGACGGACAATTCCGGCGCGGCATAGACGTTCCACACCACGAAGGGGCGACCGAGGTCGGCGAATTTCGCGTAGTGGCCGTCGGTCTTCA
This sequence comes from Pedosphaera sp., assembly GCA_031411375.1. Lineage (GTDB taxonomy): Bacteria > Verrucomicrobiota > Verrucomicrobiia > Limisphaerales > SIBH01 > JANNGC01. The sequence goes on from JANOAY010000426.1 coordinate 1,115, forward strand.
GGTGCAGCTCGCGCTCGGCGAAGTCACGCAGGAGCAAGACCAGTTCCAGTTTCCCACGAAGATCCGGCGACGTGTTCGTACGCGCCAGCAACGTGGAAATTTTCTCCTGCCGCGCCACGATCTGACACTGGCCCGCGATGGCCTGGCGGTAATAACGCGTGGTGTCGCAGCCGGTGGTCAGCAGCGCGAGCGCAGTGATGAAGAGCGGCAGCCAAAGATGGCGGCGCTCCCGACGCAAAAACGCAACGATGGGCAACACGCGCGGAGTAAAGTTGAAACTCACGGACGGCGAAAGCGGGAACCGCGCGTAAGGTCGAGCTTCTCGCGCGGCGAGAAGTCGTGCCGCACCCTTGAGGGGCAGCCGTCCCGGCTGGTGTTTCTCCTCGACAGCCGGGACGCCTGCCCCACTCAGGCGGGTTGTTAACAGATCATTCTTGCCACACCTCCGCCGCTGCTTAGATTCGCGCCTCGTCGCCACCCGAACGGTGGCGTTTGTTGTCTCTGAACCCATAGCACCTGTGAAAATTTTTTGCGGCACGTCCAATCGCACCCTCGCGGAAGCCATTGCCAAAAGCATCGGCCTCGAAGTGGGCCAGAGCACGGTCAGCGCGTTTCCCGATGGCGAGACCTTCGTGAAGATCGAGGAGAACGTGCGCGGCGAAGATTGTTTCCTCGTGCAGTCCACCTGCCCGCCCACGAACCACAACTTGATGGAGATGTTCATCATGATTGACGCGCTCAAGCGGGCGAGCGCGCACCGCATCACAGCGGTGCTGCCGTTCTACGGCTACGCGCGCCAGGATCGCAAAGACCAGCCGCGCGTGCCGATCACCGCCAAGCTCGTCGCGAACCTGCTCGTGACCGCCGGCGCGAACCGCGTGCTCACGATGGACCTGCACGCGCAGCAGATTCAGGGCTTCTTCGACATCCCGGTGGACCACCTCTACGCCGCGCCGGTGATTTACGAGTACTTGAAGACGAAGGACTTGAGCAACTTCATCGTGGTGAGTCCTGACGTGGGCGGATTGAAAATGGCGTACGCGTACTCGCAAGCGCTGGACATGGAACTGGCCATCGTCGCCAAGCGCCGCAAGTCCGCGAGCGAGGTCGAGAGCATGGGCATCATCGGCGACATTGACGGGCGAAACATCCTGCTCGTGGACGATTTGACGGAGACGGCGGGCACGCTGACGACGGCGGCGGCGCTGCTGAAGAAGAGCGGCGCGAAGCAGATTCTGGCCTGTGTCTCCCATGCTTTGCTCAACGACTTGGGCATCGAAAGATTGCGAAAATCGGCGATTGACGAACTGATCACCACTGATACTGTCTGCCGCCCTGAAATCGACGGTGTGAAAATAACCACGCTGTCGGTGGCAGGTTTGCTGGGTGAAGCCATCAAACGAATTCACAGCAATTCGTCGGTGACTTCGCTTTTTGAATTTAAGGGCGGGCGCACCAGCTAGCCTTTTGTAAGAAAGATTTAAGAATGAAATCAGTGCCATTGAATGCGTTTCCCCGCACGGCTGTCCGCCGCGGTGGAGTGAAGAAACTGCGTGAACAAGCCAAGCGCGTGCCCGCCGTGATCTACGGCCGGGGCGTGCAACCGCAGAACCTCGAGATCACCCAGGTGGAGATTGACAGTCTCATTCACCGCTCTGTGAGCGAGAACGTGCTCGTGGACCTCTCGGTGCAAGGCGATGCGAAGCCTAAGCGCCTTGCGCTGGTGCAGGACATTCAGCATCACCCGTTGCGCGGCACCATCCTCCATGTGGATCTCCACGAAGTTGCGGAAAATGAAAAAGTCACCGTCTTCGTACCCCTCGAACCGAAGGGTGAGGCTGTGGGCGTGAAGTCTGGCGGCGGCACGCTGGAGCACGTCGTCTTCAAGCTCAAAGTTCGCGCCCTCCCGAAAGATTTGCCCGAGCAGATCAGCGTGGATGTGTCCGCGCTGGAAATCGACAAGTCCATTCACTTGGGCGAAATCCCGGCCATCGAAGGCGTGGAATTCCTCGGTGACAAAAAGAACGTCGTCTTCTCCGTCGCGGCTCCGGTGACGGAAGCCGAAGAGACCGCCGCCGCTGCCGCTGCCGGCACCGCAGGCGAAGTCGAGATGATCAAAGAGAAGAAGGAAGACGGCACCGAAGGCGACGCCAAAGCTCCCGCTGGCAAGGCCGCTCCTGCGAAGGGTGCCGCCCCGGCCAAGGCTGCTGGCGACAAGAAGGAAGACAAGAAGAAGTAACGCCTCGGCGTTGCTTTGGCCTGGCCCGGCATGGAGAGCTTGTTTCTCATTGTCGGTTTGGGAAATCCGGGTGCGGAGTATTCGCGCACGCGGCACAACGCCGGTTTTCTCGTCGTCGAGCAACTGGCGCAGCGGGCAAAAGCTGGCTGGAACTTCGAGAGGAAGTTCAGCGCGCTGGTGGCGAAAGCGGAGCGAGACGGTCGTAAGGTTTTGTTCGCTGAACCGCAGACGTTCATGAATTTGAGCGGGCAGAGCGTGGCGGCGCTGCTGAATTTTTATCAGGTGCCGCTAACGCACTTGCTGGTGGTGGTGGATGACGCGGATTTGCCGTTCGGCCAAATCCGGCTTAAGCCGAAGGGGAGCAGTGGTGGGCATCATGGACTGGAGTCCATTGAGCAGCACGTCGGCTCGCGTGAGTTCGCGCGGTTGAAAGTCGGCATCGGGCGGCAGGATGGTCGCCGGGAAATCACGGGCCATGTGCTCGGCAAGTTCGGCAAAGACGAAGCGCCGCTCTTGGAAAAAGTTTTGCAGCGGGCTGCGGACCAGGCCGAGTGCCGGGTCGCGGAGGGAATTGAGAAGGCGATGAATCGATTTAACGGAGCCGCAAGCTCCGACCAGAAAGAAGCATGAAACGATACGAAGGTTTGTTCATTTTGAACACGGCGGCGAAAGAAGAGAGCGTCAAGGACATCATTGACGCCATCTCGGCGGAGATCGCCACGGCCGGTGGCAAAGTCGAGACGGTGCAGAAGATGGACAAGCGCGCGTTCACCCGCGTGGCCGACAAGCGCCACACGTCCGGCTTCTACGTCAACATCATTTTCGAGGCGGGCGCGACCGTGATCGCGACGTTGCGCAGCAAGTTCGCGCTGAACCACGACGTGTTCCGCGTCCTCTTCACCGAGGCCAACGCGGTCGCGGAAGTGGCGGCGAAGTAATCCAGCGAGGCAGCCGTGGCCAATTTCAACAAAGTCATTCTGGCGGGCAACCTGACGCGCGACCCCGAGTTGCGCTACACGCCCAAAGGCATGGCCATTGCCAAATTGGGCCTCGCCATCAATCGTAAGTGGACCAACGAGGCCGGCGAGACGAAGGAAGAGGTCACGTTCGTGGATGTCGATGCGTTTGGCCGTCAGGCTGAAACCATCGGCCAGTATTTGAAGAAGGGCCGCCCCATCCTCATCGAAGGCCGCCTCAAGCTGGATCAGTGGGACGACAAGGCGACCGGGCAGAAGAAGAGCAAGCTCGGTGTCATCCTCGACAATTTTCAATTTCTCGATTCCGGCAACCGCGAAGGCGGCGGCGCCGGTGGTATTTCTTCGGCCCCGTCCGCACCGTCGGCCCCGCGTCCGTCCCGTCCTGCCGCTCCGTCCGCTCCTCCGGCGGATGCCGATGTCCCGCCGCACGAAGGCGACGACGTTCCGTTCTGACCTGCAACTTTCAACCTGCAACCTGCAACAAATTTATGCCCAAGACTGAAGTCATTCTCACTCACAACATCGTCGGACTCGGCGGTGAATCCGACCAGGTGAAGGTCGCCGCCGGTTACGCGCGCAACTATCTCTACCCGCAGGGACTCGCCATTCCGGTCAGCGGCGCGAACAAGCGCCGTCTGGAAGCCCTCCGCCAGCGCCGCGCCGAGCGCGAGGCGCATGAGTTCAACACGATGAACGAGCTGTCCAAGAGCATCTCGAAGCTCATCGCGGTCATCACCGTGAAGACCGGCGACGACGGCAAGATGTTCGGCGCGGTCACGTCCGGCACCATTGCCGA